>CAYVKM010000006.1:0-87269 GCA_964452045.1 uncultured Calditrichaceae bacterium | reverse complement strand
GATCAGTTTGATTCCCAGCCTCCACCACCTCCCCAACCAGACTATATCCGTATTTTATGGGGTATCCGGTTTGATGCTTTAGAACGGATATCTCGGCATCCAGAGAAAGATTCTGTGGTATTTGTCCACGATAGACCAGCATTTCTGTGCCGGTACTTATGGCAGAGCATAATGTTTTTATTAACAATTGATTTGTCTTTGGCTTCGGTAATTTTTCACCTATAATCCGGACACCGGAATTTCCATCAAAAAAAAGGGTATGTGCTTTCATCATCTCTCTTGGGTAATATCCCCCCGGATAATCAAATTGTTTTCTAAAATCTCGTACTGAACATTAAGTATTTCAGGAAAAGATTCAACTCCCAGAGACCGATCGTTATGAAATCCACGAAGACCTCCCAACATAACCGGAGAAACAGTCAGGATAATCTGATCGGCCAGATGCTCATTTAAAAAACTGGTGATGATTCTCGAACCGCCTTCGACCATCACACTTCTAATTCCATTTTCATAAAGCAGCTCTAGCAGGGCAGTTAAATTTACCCAGCCATTTTTCCTTTCTGGAAAATGGAATACTTTACCACCTTTTTGTTCAATTAAATTTGCCTTTAGTCTATCATAAAAATTGGTACTGGCAATCCAGGGCTTTTTGTCATTTATCCGCATTAATCGGGAGGCTAATGGAAATCGCAAATGACTATCCACCACAATGGGCTGGGGATTAGCACCAGAAGTAAATCGGACATTCAATAAAGGGTCATCGGCAAGTAAAGTCCCGATGCCGATGAGAATGGCCTGGTGATTTGCCCGCAACCGATGAGTAAATATTTGCGTTTCAGAATTGCTTAACCGGACTGGTGCTGTTGGCCGAATTGATATACTGCCATCAAGACTCTGGGCATAGGATAGGGTCACAAACGGGCGTTTAGAATTTCGACTCCCCGGATTATTTATCCGATGAACAACATCACTAAATATTTTTGTGTTTTGTCCGTTGCTTTTCATAAAACAAAAGTCCCGGGTCTGCTGATGAATGAGATCCAAAATAATGATTCATAAATAATGCTTATTGGTATTTATAAATACCTTTTTCTGGCATGAAAAATCTAGTGCTCTTAAGTATTGGAAGAGCAAATTCTTGATTGGTTACAAAATACAATAAAAATTATAAAGAAGTGTGGAATCTTTTCAATCCGACACTTCAAAGAACGCGATACAAAATTGACACAGAGAAATTAAAATTTTGAGTACAAATTAAAGCGTATTCAAAATTTCTTCGGCATGTCCTTCCGGTTTTACTCTTTCAAAAATATTTTTTATTTTTCCATCCTTGCCAATAACAAAGGTTGTCCGGAGAATTCCCATATATTTTTTACCATACATACTTTTTTCACCCCAGGCACCGTAGGCCTCTGCTACTTGATGATCCGGGTCGCTCAGCAGAGTAAAATTAAGATTTTGCTTCTGAATAAAATTTTGGTGGGATTTTACACTATCCGGACTCACACCAAGCACTTCGGCATTTTTGTTACCAAATGCACTTATGCTATCCCGAAATGAACATGCTTCTTTGGTACAACCAGTTGTATTGTCCTTTGGGTAAAAATAGAGAATCACCTCTTTTTTTCCGATAAATTGACTGAGGGACACATCTTTCCCGGCATCGGACTGCAAGGTAAAATCAGGGGCTTTATCACCAGCTTTTAACATATTAGAACTCCTCAACTGTTTTTATTGTTAATTTTAATCTCAAGAAATCTTAATTTTCTAGCTGCCTTTTTTAGGATTACTTGGCCGCATATCAATTTCGCTCACCATGGTACGTTGGGGCATTTGATAAGCCATATATGCTACGTCGGCAATATCTTCCGGCTGTATTTTATTTTGACTGGGCGTTCCGGTGGGCGATAGCCCTCCCTGTCCAAAATATGTTTCCACCGATCCCGGAAAAATAGTCACCAACCGGATATCATGTTCCCGGACTTCGTGCAGAAGGCATTGGGCAAAACCCCGCAATGCCCATTTTGAAGCTGCATAGCCGGTGCCCGATTTAAATCCGTTTTTACCGGCCAGTGAGGCAATATTCAAGATAAGACCGGATGTCTGTTTCATCATTTGAGGCACAGTATATTGGGTCAGGAAAAAAACAGCCCGGGTATTAACATCCATCATTTCATCGTATTCTTCAGGTGAGATTTCCAGAAAGGGCTTCAGATACCCTAAACCAGCGTTATTTACCAGAACATCAATTTTCCCCCACGTTTTCACGACCCGGGGCACGATTTCTTTTACCTGCTTTATATCTCGCAGATCGGCCTGAATAACAAGAGGCTTTTCAAAACCGGCAGAGGTAAAGATATTACTTGTTTCATTTAATTTTTGTCTATCCCGGGCAACCAGGGCCAGGGCAAATCCTTCGCTGGCGAACCGCAGCGCAATTGCTTGACCTATACCTCTGTTTGCTCCAGTAACAATCGCAACAGGTTTATTCATTGAACAGCCTCCTATCAGTAAAACTTTCAGGACATCATTGAATTGACATAAATGTTAAATAAATGAAAAATCTATGCCGGAAGTTCCCTAAAATTAGTATAAAAAAATGCCCATGACAATACCATGGGCACCGATGATCCAATTTTTTTGAGGATAGATTTTAAAAAGCGCTCACAAACCCGATAACAATCTGGTTTTTTTCTCTTTTAAAATCCCGGGTAAATTCTCCGGTTAATCGTAGGTTCCTGGCTACCAGATAGGTACCGCTTAAGGTCGCTGTTTCGAAATCAAATTCATCCAGATCTGAATCGACATAATTATATAAGCCGGTAAGATAGAAACGGGACTTATCCTTTTGTGGAGCCAGAATCGCTTCCGCCACAATTCCATTAGTTTCAACATCGTGTACACCGGCAAGGGGATTGGTATCTTTTCTATGCAGATACTGGCCGGTAAATTCCAGCTTACCCAAAGTAAAGTTTACATCCGGTCCAAAATAAGTGACTTTGTTCTTTTCAGTCTCACCAATATACTTCTCCTGCCCATAATAAACAAAACCACCCAGGCTGGCGATCCCGCCAATCCCCTGTTTTATCCGGAATCCAAAATTCTTGAAATTGTCGTTGTCAAATTTGCCCAGAGAATCTGCTTCTCCTTTTCCATTGCCATTCACCACCATGGCTACTAGATCAGTGCCGGTCTGTTCAACACCGTATACGAACATCAGTCCCCGATCGTAGGTAAGGTCAATGCCGGATCTGCCAATCTTGGTTTTATAAATCTGATAGTCCTCAAAAGTGAGTCGCAATTCCCTTTTCATGAGCGGATCAGAAGTTTGAAACTGTCCGACCATGATCGCCAGATTCGAGCCAAACACTTTACTGAACTGGACATAGGCATCTTCGATCCCGGCGACTTCGCCTCTTTCCGAGAGATAAAAATAAAAATAATATCCAATGTTGTGATACAACTGTCCACCCGAAAGCAACTTTACTCCCCAGGGCGTCTGGATATCTTTGTCCACCTCCCGATCCTGTTCATATACACCATACGCATCAAATCTTACCGCAATCGGGAAGGTCCGGTTCAGCCAGAGTAGATTATCCCCGGCAGAAATATAATCTCTTTCTTTTTCTTCCTCGGGAATAACGAATCCGTTCCCGGCAAATTCATCCCCATACGGCTTTAGTTTTGGAATGGGTGCATGGCAGGTTGTGCAGGAAATTTTGTACCGCCGGGCAAAAGCCGGGATGGCTTTACCATCCTCTGGTATAAGCAACGAAGCAAAAAAGGCTAATGATAAAAATACGAAGATCACCTCTCTGATTTTCATAAAACTCACTCCTTTCAGTCGTAAACTTCAATCCAGGTTGATGCATGGTTAATTGGAATTATTTCACTCTCTTCTGCCGGAACTTCCAGAAAATCTGCCACTGGCTTCACCAATTTCTGATAATTAAGTACTGCCGAAAATGTTACTTTACCCAGAGCAATATCATCGGGTAATTGCCAGGTAAAGGTTTCTATTTTGGTCTCCCGAGGACCAATCCGATAATCAACTCCCAGTGTTTTGGTATTCCACTGCTGAATGGTCATCCGGCCCTGCGGATCAAAATAAGGCATCCGGAAAATGCGGTCGCCTACGGGTACGCCATCCCGCTGAACGCCCTCAAAATCGGGATTATTCAGGGCAATACCCATATCCTGATAGGCTAAAACGTCCGAGGCAATGGTATATTCTTCGCCTTCAAAACCCTTCTTGTCAACCCGCAGATGATATGTCTTTCCATCGGCATCAGTGGCAGTAACATGGAGCCAGAGGATACGGTCCTCCACCGAACCGGTTGGGAATTTATGTCCAGTCTTCCCGTTAAATAGCTGTACTTTTATCAGAGCTACCCCATCGTACAAAATTTCCCGCTCCTCCGGATGCATTCGAATTTCAACGGTGCCGGCCAATTTTCCCGGATCATGCGCACCATGGAACAGATGCTGGGCTACGATATCCTCTTTGGACATCTTGGCATTTTTACCAATGGCTTTGGGCATGTGGCATTGCTGGCATGGAACCCCCTGTTTGGAATAGGGACCTTCTTTCCATTCAAGATGGGTGGATTTTACCCAAACACCATAGGGACTCATTTCATTATGACAGGTTCCACAAAATTCCGCCTGGGTAATAAATTCGCTGTACTCGGTGTCATGATGCGGCGAAGACAGTCCCGGTTTCGGGCCATATTTGGTGCGGCCAGGCTTGGAAATATGGTTAAAATTATGTGGCACATCTCCTGAAAATCCGATAATGGTATGGCAAACTTCGCATGAAACCGATTCATTGGCTCGTGAATTTTCTGCAGGTGGCGGAGGCGGCACATCACCCGCCCAGAATGCCAAAGGCGCATGGCACCCGTTGCAACCGGCCTTTACCTCAGCCACTTTTTCATCCTTTTCGGCATGCGGAACTGCCAGCTTAAAATATTCAATTTCATCCCAGTGATGAGTATAAGCCTGGGACATCATTGCCTGGGTCCACTGCTGATAAAAATCCGTATGACAGCTTTTGCAAGCTTCGGGTTTTTCGTATTGGTCGTACTGTTTTGTACCCAGGGCAGCACCACCGGAGGGAAGAGTCTGCGAGTACAGGATAGAACAGCTTATCAGCAAAATCAGAATTAATAAGAAAATCTTCTGCATACCACTTTCTCCTTCAATTTTCATGTACATTGTATCACATAATGGATTATAAAAAATCATTTGTATTTAAATAGAAATATTATCCTCTAATTGCTGGTGCTTTTGGGCAATAGTTTCAGCCAGCTTATCCAGGGCAGCAAAATCTTCACTACGGGGATGACCTTTTGCCATTACCGCTGGTAAAAATTCTGCTTTCAAATCTTTCAACATTTCGGTAAGCTGGTTTACCATTTTATTTCCCCAGCCAAAAGAACCCAGAATACCAACAAATCTGGTTTTTGGTTTCAGGGCATTGATTAGATAAACAGCATAGACGATATTTGGATGCGCGCCCATCAGCACAGCCGGGGAGGCCAGAACAATGGTTGCGGCATCGACCAGAGAAAGGGTAATTTCCCCTAAATTCGCAGAAACCATATTGTAAGGTTTAACAGTTAAACCTTGTGTAACCAGTTTGTCGATAAAATGGGAAACCATGATCCGGGTGCTTCCATGCATGGAAATATGCAGCAAGATAACCTCGCTCTTTACTTTTTCCGAAGTCCAGTCCCGGTAGGCATCTAAAATTTTTTCCGGTTCGTCATATATGGGCCCATGGCTGGGGGCGATTAATGATATCTGATAAGCTTGTAGGGTTTCCAAATGTTTGGGAATACGGGAACCATACGGCATCATAATCTGGGCATAGTACCGTTTTGCCTCCTGGAATGCCTGGGGATTCTGAGTGGCATATAACTGACTGGTTGCCAGATGGGAACCGAACAAATCGCAGCTGAATAATATTTTGTCTTCTTTGAGATAGGTAAACATGGTTTCCGGCCAGTGAACCCAGGGAGCAAAAATAAATTCCAGCGTTTTGTCACCCAGAGAAATTACTTCCCGGTCTTCTACGATCCGGATTCTCTCTTCCGGAATATCCAACAACGGCAGGAGCATATCCTGTCCCTTCTTACTGGTAACCAGTTGAGCCGTGGGATATTTTTCAAGAATCTCAGGAATAGATCCGGAGTGATCCTGTTCGGCATGATTGGAAATGATATAATCGATATTTTGAATGCCAATTGATTCCAGGTTATTAAAAAGTGTCTCTATTTTGGTAGGATCAACCGTATCAATGAGGACGGTTTTTTGATTCCCTTTTACCAGGTAGGCATTATAACTTGTCCCATTCGGGAGGGGAATAAGCGCATCAAACAGGGTTCGATCCCAATCCTGCGCCCCTACAGAAAAGATATTCTCTTTTATTTTTTGAACTGCCATATACATCTCCAAGGTTTTTCTAATTTATGAAAACAACTGCTAATTCATGAATTGCCTGAGGCTTCGATATGTATACTCAGGACGACTAGCAGCTTTGCAGAATTATCCTAAATATATTCCTTGGCTTCCTCCTCGCCCCGCATTACCCGTAAAGCGCCCAGTGCCAGCGCTTTCATTTCTTCCTCTCCCGGATAAATTTTTACCTTGGCAATCCATTTTACCCGCTCCTCAATCCATTTTACCAGCATCGAGGAATTAGCCAGACCACCGGTGAGACAGATCAGATCAATTTTGCCCTTTAAAACGGTGGCAACAGCACCAATTTCCTTGGCCACCTGATAGGCAATTCCCTCAAAGATTAACCGATATTCTGTGTTGCCAGTCCGGACTTCCTTTTCCACATGCTTCATGTCATGATCACCCAGATAGGCAACCACACCCCCATGGCCGGTGATCAATTTTTTCATTTCCGAATAGGTATATTCACTGGAGAAGCATGCCTTAACCAAATCACCTACCGGTACTCCCCCGGACCGTTCCGGAGAATACGGGCCGTCGCCATCGAGACCATTGTTGACATCAATCACCCGTCCCTTTTGATGAGCCCCTACGGTAATTCCTCCTCCTAAATGGGCAACAATGATATTGGAATCCCAATAACTCTTTCCCATATCATTTGCTGCCTGTCGTGCCACAGCTTTTTGGTTGAGCGCATGAAAAATACTCCGGCGCTGAATAAGTGGCATTCCGGAAAGCCGGGCCAGATCCTGCAGTTCGTCTACTACAACCGGATCGACAATATAGGCCTCACATCCTCCAATATTTTTTGCCATGGAATAAGCGATCAGGCCACCGCAATTACTGGGATGATCTCCCTGCACACCACGCCTCAGATCTGCCACCATGGATTGATTGACCCGATATGTCCCACCTTCAATGGGTTTGAGTAACCCTCCCCGACCAACAATTGCCTCAATTTCTCCAATCTCCACTTTATTCTTTTGCAGACTGCGTAGAATCAATTCCATCCGATAGAGATCCTGATCGGAGGCTTTATTAAATCTGGAAAGCTCTTCTATCTTGTGCTGGATTATTTCTGAAAAGATTTCCTGATCACCTTCAAACAGGGATACTTTTGTAGAGGTCGAACCCGGATTGATTACCAGTATTCGTGGATTCATCATTTTCTTTCCTTTTTATCAGGATACTCTTGCTGCAGCAGCGATCGATAGAAATTTTGTTTCATCGGAATCGGCCCGGGAGGTTAATATAATGGGCACCTTGGCACCGATGATGATCCCGGCCGTTTTTGCCCCGGCCAGATAACTCATAATTTTATAAAAGACATTCCCCGTTTCAATTTCGGGAACAATGGCAATATCTGCGTCCCCGCCGACTTTACTCACGATCCCTTTTATTTCGCAGGATTTTTTGGAGAAGGCATTGTCCACTGCCAGCGGTCCGTCAATAATGGCATTTTTAATCTGTCCTCGTTCGGCCATTTTCGCGATAACCGCCGCATCTACCGTTGCCGGCATTTTATCCGGATTCACCTTTTCTACCGCTGCCAGGATTGAAACTTTCGGCTTGTTGATGCCAAATCGGCGGGCAATTGATATGGCATTTTTGGTGATTTCGATTTTTTCTGCCAAGGTCGGGGCAATATTCATCGCCGCATCGGACATGAATATAAGTTTGGGGTAACTGGATATTTCAAAAATACCGAGATGAGATAATAAGTTGCTCTCTCGTAAACCACTTTCTTTACTCAGTACTGCTTTCATCAGAGTGGCCGTTGAACATAATCCTTTCATGAGCAAATCGGCTTTTCCCCGGGCGACCAGTTGTATAGACTGTTGCACCGCATCAATCTCCGATTCCTCATGAACAATTTCGAAACCACCCAGATTGAGTTTGTTTTTTTTGGCAATTGCCTCGATCTTCGACTCATCACCAATCAGGATGGCATCAGCCAAATTGGCCTGGCGTGCTTTACAGAGCGCTTCCAGGACATCCAAATCCTGTGCTACTGCCACAGCAATGGTTTGATTCTTTGCCGATTTTACTTCCTCTACTAATTGTTGGAAACTGGTAATCATATTTTTACCCTAAAAGAATGTCGCAGCAGAACCCTCTTAAATATATAAATTGGTGATAAAATTATCAATGACAGAAAAATTTAGAATTATGTAATCATATCCATGATGTTGAATATTTGTGTGAAAGTAAGCAGCAATATTATAAAAAAAGGGAGATGGTAAAAGCTCATCTCCCTTCCTTTCAGGAAATCGTTTTGTTAAAGCTCGATTCCCGGTGGCGGTGCCACAAAACCTTTTTCCATGAAGAGTTGAGCTTCATCCCTGGCTTTTTTAATAGTTCTTTCTGCCATTTGATAAAGTTCATCGTAGCCAATCTTAAGCCTGGCAACTCCCTGTTCAATCGCCTTCATTCCTACAGCTACAGCTTCCCGGGGAAACACCTCCCACTCGTCCATGGTGGGTATCAGATAATCTTCATGCAGACCCTTATCCTCGGCCACTTTCGCCAGTTCGATTGCAACTGCAATACACATCTCATCCGTAATGGTCTTGGCCATCACATTTAAAGTCCCGCGAAAGATGCCCGGGAACCCCAGGGAATTGTTCACCTGATTAGGGAAATCGCACCGGCCGGTAGCCACTATCTTTGCGCCAGGTTCGATTCCCTTTTCCCCAGCGTTTGGAGATGGCAGTAATGTGGGCGTTTCCTTTCTCCTTAATTGCAGCGTTACTTACAATTTTAATCTGGATTGAATTTTTGTGGGAGATCGTTGGCCTGATCTGGATACTGGCGCTTCTCATCTTTATGCTTTCTCCCTTTTATGTAAATTGGTTGAAGCCACGAAAAAAAGGTCTCTCTTTTAGTAAATATACCGTAGTTTTTGATTTAGCCCGAAATCAATTTATCCTGTGGGGAATAATTGTTAGCGGAATAGTTGTCATTTATCTTGTAACTCAAAGTTTTACCTTTGGAAACTTGATACATTGGGCATTTTTTTCTTTTATAATAATTCCGGTTCTTTCATTAGACCTTTTCGGAAGTACACCGGTGGTAAAAAGTGGCTTGCACGAGGACCGTTTCTTCGAGGTTAAATTAAATGAATCAGAATGTAAAGGAACGGGATTTTGCAAGGATGTATGTCCTAAAAATTGCTTCGATGTGGACAGGGTTCTGCATAAGACAACCATATCACGACCTGACGATTGTGCCCAATGTGGCGCCTGAATTGTGCAGTGCCCATTTGATGCGCTTTATTTTCAAAATCCGCCAGGAGACATTATCTCTCCCAATACCATTCGGAAATTCAAGCTAAATCTTTTGGACAGCCGTGTGGTAAAAAACGCAAATCATAAATCGCAGGGCAAGTGATGCGGCATCTCTCTAAATTAGTTTTTCCGAAGCACTCTTGTACTATTGAAACCTCCAGCTGTAAGAAGTTGATTAACCTTCTCAAAGATTAGCCCTCCTTCCGCGAGTTTTAATCTTAGTTGGGAGAAGGGCTTTTTTGAACGATATAAAGTTTCTTCTAAAAAGTCCTAGATGTGTCATTTCGGCCTCTGAGCCGGAATCTCTATAATTTTTATGGACTCCATAAGACACTGAGAATTCATATCACCTTTAGCATGAGTAAAAGAAGACAAAATTATCAGGCAGTAAATTCTTTTAAGATACATTTTAACTTTTCCCAATAATGAATCCGTTTTAAAAAATGGATTCCGGTTTAATGTATCTTAAAGGGAGATATTTAGGCTGCCACATGGCATTTTTAATCATTGTCAATAACTTCTCATCATCGGCAATGACACCCAATCCACTGTCCCGGGCTTCCTTTGCCACTGCCAGGGCTGCCTGAGCCGATACTTCCCGGATCTCCTCAATATCAGGAAGTAACTGCCCGGATTTTAGTTCTTTTTCCATAACCATATCACTGACCGCTTTTGCTGCTGCCATAAACATTTCGTCTGTGATTTTAGGTGTTCCCGATACCAAGCCACCCAGCCCAACGCCGGGGAAAACATATAAATTATTACATTGAGGAATTACGCGATCCTTTCCATCAACCTTCACCGACTTAAAAGGGCTTCCGGTAGCAACAAGGCTATTTCCTTTGGTCACTTTATAAATATTTTCCGGGGTTGCCTCCGCTTTAGCAGTTGGATTGGAAATTGGCATAATCAACGGTAGATCACCATTTTTTACCATTTGATCAATAATTTCATCCGTAAAAGAACCGCTCTGTGCAGTTACTCCCACCAGTACAGTGGCCTTGGCATTACGAATTGTATCTAAAAGACCTATTTTATCCGGATTAGATAATTTCCAATTAGCAACAATGGCCCGATCTTTCACGATAGGTTTTTGTTCTTCGGTAACCGGCATGCCTTCCACTAATAAACCATCCTTATCGATGCCAAAAATCCGGTCTCTGGCTTCTGTTTCGCTCAAGCCTTCCACTTTCAGGCCGGTAATAATTGTCCGGGCAATTCCAATACCCGCCTGTCCCTGGCCAAAGATCACAAAGCGCTGGTCACTTAATTTTTGTTTTTTCACCTTCATGGCAGAAAGAAAAACTGCCATGGCCACGGATCCGGTACCCTGAATATCATCGTTAAAGGAAAGAATCCTTTCGCGAAAACACTCTAGCAATCGGAAGGCATTGTTTTTTCCGATATCTTCCCATTGCAATAAAGCCTTGGGAAACCGCCGGCGAACCCCATTAACAAATTTCTCAATAATCTCATCATAAGCATCGCCGGTAAGCCTTTCTTTACGAATACCGATATACAGCGGATCTTCCAACAATTGCTCGTTATTAGTGCCCACATCGATTAAAATTGGCAGGCAGTATGCGGGATGAATTCCACTCGCCGCCACATAAAGACTGATCTTGCCGATGGGAATCCCCATTCCCCCGGCACCCTGATCACCTAATCCGAGTATTCTCTCACCATCAGATGCCACAATCAGTGAGATATTAGAAAACGGTACATTTGACAGTACTTTATCTATGTTATGGATGTTTTCCGCTGTTACGTAAAGTCCCCGTCGCCGCCTGAATAGATGACTAAATCCCTGACAGGCCTGCCCGACAGTCGGGGTATAAATAATGGGTAACATTTCCGTAAGATGACTTAAAACCAGCGCGTAGTGCAAGGTCTCATTTCGATCCTGCAAAGAAAGCATGTAGATATATTTTTCCAGATCATTGGGCTTGGCACAAAAACTTTCATAGGTTTTCTTTTTTTGCAGGTCTATATCCGAAATTGCTTTCGGAAAAAGACCTTCCAGATTAAATTCGTACCGCTCCTGCTGGCTAAAAGCAGTACCCTTATTATACATGGGATGATCTGTTAAAAATAATCCTTTAAAAGGCACTTCAATGTATTCCTCACCAGTAAAGGGATCTGTTCTTTTTGAATAGGTTAACATTGTTTTATGCTCCAATTTATTTTAATACATAATTCAAAAGTTTATATTCTAATTCACTTGACCCGAAGATTCAAAGAAACCGGAATTGCTATTTTTCTAATCACTCGCTACTCTGCTATTCTTTATCTAAAATTAGTTAAATATAATTAATTCTTAAATCAAGAACTTATGAAAATAATAAAAATTCAAAATTTCACAATCTATTGGATTTTTAAAAATCGATCTTATGCTAAAAAGTCTATTTACCGAACTTTAAATCAATCGGGGAAGTTATCCTCACTCTTAACGGTGAGCCTAAAAAATATGGCGACATTCTCTATCAGGAATTGCGTGCAAGAAATGAAATTGTAGGCGGGCACAAAGCGATCAAATATAATTCTTTAATAAACATCCAAACATCGATTATTAAAAGGATTACCGCGATCATCTGCTTTACCCATTTCTCCGGAAGTTTTATGGAGATGCGCGATCCAATCTGCCCGCCAATTAGGACAATTGCTCCGATTCCCAGACTGAACATCCAGTCGACCTATCCAGTAAACAGATGTCCGGTAAAACCCAGCAGGCCGGTCAGCCTCGCCATCAGAGAAAAAGTGGCTACCGCTACCTTTACTGGCACGGAAAACCTGAGGATCATGAGCGGCACTTTCAGCAGTTCGTCGGCAACACCCAGCGCATTGGATAGATAACCAATAGCAAATGTAAGAGGAATGATCCCCGGAACATAAATGCTATAGCGATGCTCATCAAATTCCCGCTACCAGTAGCCAAAGCCCTGACGGAGTTCAGAGCGGGTTTTTTAAGCAGTTTGCATTCGAAAGATAAAGAAAGCCGCTAAAATAAGCAAAACACCAAAAGCGATTTTTGAATAACTACTGGAAAAGTGCACTGCGGTGCAGCCGCCGACGAATGCACCGATATCGGTAAAGGTATCCATGACTATCGCCAATTGCCAGTCAACCTGCCGGGCGCGCTGGAAGCGGGAGAATGCGGAAAATCCGGTTACTGTAATCAGGAACAGGCTGGTGGAAGAAGCCAGCGGAAAGGCGTATCCCAGCGCAAGCAGCAATGGCACATAAAAAGCCCCGGCCACCCAGACCAACACTGCTGCGTAAGATACTAATAATAAAGAATAAAAATAGCGCTAGTGTCCAGTAAACTCTGTAATGTCGGATTAAGTCTGTTTAATTTAATGCGAGCATCTTTGGTTGTGAATTGCAAATTTATTTTCACATTCATATTATTTCAATGTTCTTGCCAGGCTTTACACTCTTTAATCACGGTTGACATTTTATCCACCCTTCTATTTAAACACTTCCCAATAAGCACGTTTAATTCAATCTCTGCCATATTTAGCCAACTACCATGTTTTGGCGTATATACAAATTAAAATCTATCCCACAATCTTTTTGCTTTTTCTGGCGGATAGACTTCATAAAGAGAACCGGGCTTATGCGTATTTAGATTGTCCATAACTAATCTGATTTTATCGGCATTTTCATATTCTTTTGCAATATCTTCTATGAAGCTTGCCCATTGTTGTTTTGTTTTTCTTTCGGTAATTATCAGCATTCTTTTACTTGCTAAGGGTTCGCTTGCCAGAAAAATATTGCATACGCCACAACGCTCATATTTATAATCGAATTTAGCCAAACTTCCTGAACGAGCCTTAACTGCTTGTTTGCTCTCTTTTATCAGTTGCTTTGGAGACTCATCCATGCATACCACCGGAAATTGATAATTGTAAGGTTGTCGGCAAACATCAAGAACCATTTCCATATGAGCGACAAAGTCGCTGTTCTGTTCCTGTGGAATTACCCAACCCTGTTCCTGCCATAACTTAATTTCGTTTTTTTTAACACGCGACGTATAGTCTCATGGGATATCTTGTCAACATAATTTAATTCAACAACCTTATCGGCAAGCAATCTCAGTGACCACCTGGCAAAACCTTCCGGCGGCTCGCTACAACTCAAAGCAATTAAATGGGCTTCAAAATCACCATCAGCTTTCTTCTCATATACTCTTTGCCCTTTAGTCCCATTTAAAGCTATCTCCAATCCCATTTCTACAAAGCACTTTTTAACACGGTCAATTTTTCTCATGCTTATTCGTAAAATATTGGCAATATCCTCATTCTTTGTCCGCCTTTCTCGATATTCCCCCTCATCACAGTTTAGAAGGATAAGGGTATTTAAAACTTTTTGTGATCGGTGTTTTCCTTTTTGAATAATTAAGGATAATTTGTCTCGTTCCTCTTTCGTTAAAGTCACTTTATACTTTTTCATGGGAACTCCATCTTTAGTTTGATGGAGGAATATACAAAATATTATACGTCATTACAAGCATGACATGACACTAGACCCAAAAGTTATTTTTCCGGTTCTTTCTTTTTGTCATCCACCATATGCTTTATAAAAGGAGTAAACAGATCAATTGGTACCGGGAAGATAGTGGTAGAATTATTTTCACTGGCCACTTCAGCCAGAGTCTGGAGAAATCGTAATTGCAAGGCTACCGGATATTTATTAATAATTTCAGCTGCCATTTGCAGTTTTGTTGCAGCCTGATACTCACCTTCGGCATTAATAACCCGGGAACGCCTCTCCCGCTCTGCCTCAGCTTGTCGGGCCATGGCTCGCTTCATTTCAATTGGTAAATCAATGTGTTTAATTTCCACCAGCGACACCTTAATCCCCCATGGATCTGAATGCATATCAATTATTTGCTGCAAATCTTTATTGATCTTGTCCCGTTGTGCCAGAAGTTCATCCAGTTCTACCTGACCGACGATGCTGCGCAAGGTTGTTTGCGATAGCTGCGAAGTTGCAAAAAGAAAATTTTCCACCTCAATTACAGATTTTTCCGGATTCAATACCCGAAAATAAATAACCGCATTCACCTGGATACTCACATTATCCCGGGTGATCACATCCTGCGGTGGCACATCCATGACAACTGTCCGCAAACTTATTTTGACCATTCGGTCGACAAACGGCCACAGGAAAATAATACCAGGTCCCTTGGCACCAATTAATCGGCCTAACCGGAATATGACGCCCCGTTCATATTCCCGGAGAATCCGGATGGCACTGGCCAGTAAAATAATAAAAAGGATAATAATTGTGGCAAAATATGGCATGTTGACCTCCTAATTTAACTATTTTTCTTTACTGTAATTTTTAGATTTTTTACAGTCAAAACAGTAACCTCATCTCCCTTTTTGATTTTATCTGAACTTGTTGCTTCCCATATTTCTCCGTGGACGGAGACCCGCCCGGATCCTTTGATAAAATCATCAACCGCTTTACCGACTTCTCCCAGTAAACCCTCATTTCCGGTAACCGGTTTTCGGCGCTGAGCTCGAATTCCCAATCCGATAACAAAAAGAAAAAATAAGGCTGTGATGATTGTGGCAAAAGCGATCACTTTCCAGGAGATCTGAAAAAACGGCATTGATCCTTTGAACAACATAATTGAGCCTAATACCATGGACAAAACTCCTCCTACGGTTAATAATCCATAACTGGGTATTTTAATTTCGGCAATAAATAAAATTAATGCCAACAATATCAGCAAAACGCCAGCATAATTAACCGGTAATGTGTGTAAGGCGTAAAAAGCCAAAATAAGAGAAATTCCGCCCACCACTCCGGGAAGAATCGAACCGGGATTCTGTAATTCAAAAAATATTCCCATCATTCCGATCAGCAAAAGAATATAGGCAATATTCGGATCGCTGATGACATTCAGGAGTTTGTAACGCCAGGAAATTTCCACATTAACAATTCGGGCATTCCTGGTCTCCAGGATCTTTTTTCCATTTAAAACCTCATATTCCCTGCCGTTTAGCCAGATTAAGAGGCTGTCCACACTTGGTTCTATAACATTAACGACACCCAGTTTCAAGGCTTCACTGGCTGGTATTGAGGCGCTTTCCCGAACTGCCTGCTCAGCCCAATCCGCATTTCGATGACGTTTTTCTGCTATACTCCGGATGAATGCAACCGCGTCATTGGTTACCTTTTCCATCATCGTTTTACTGGTATCGCCACCTCCACCGAAATTCACCGGATGGGCCGCGCCAATGTTGGTTCCCGGTGCCATGGCTGCTACATTGGCGGCATAGGTAATAAATACTCCAGCCGAGCCTGCTTTGGAACCGGATGGGGCAATGTAGACCACTACCGGTACCGGAGAGGAGAGTATATCTTTTACGATTACTTGCATCGATTTCATTAAACCACCCGGAGTATCCATTTCTATGATCAGGCACTGACTATTCGCTTCATCGGCCTCCTGGATCGCTTCATGAATCATATCAGCGGCCACCGGGTTGACCACACCATCAAATTTTAGAAGGTAGACGACATTTGATTCCTGAGGAAAAATCCTGCTAACAACAATAAGAAGAAATATAAGAATTCTCATGGCATCCCTGAGAAATATTGTCAATTGATATTAACACTCGGCCAGAAAAATGTCAAGATATAATAATGTTGGTTAGAAATTAGAGTAAAAAAGTGGTTTCAAAATAAAAGTAATATTTTGGAAGAGAAGAAGAGGATTAGAACTTTTAAAATTGCATCATCTGATTTTCTGGGAGGGATTTTTCCTGCTATGGAATTTTTATCCCACCTTAGAGCTCAGGTCTTTATCCTGAGTGGCCATACCGGATTCAAATTGTTGTTGAGTAATTGGTAAGATGATCTTAAAAAGAGATCCCTGGCGTGGTTCGCTGATTAATTCAACCTCCCCGTTCATGGCATTGATGATTTCTTTAACCATGCTTAACCCGATCCCTAATCCACCTCCCATAAACTCATCCTTGGAGGTTTTATGATTTACCACTTCCTGAATTTCATAAAACCGATCGAAAATCACCTTTTGTTTGTCAAAGGGGATGCCAATACCGCTATCCTTGACTGAATAGTAAATCTTGTCATTTCTCAGCTCCAGCCGAACCATCACGTTTCCCCTATCAGGTGTAAATTTTAGGGCGTTTTGGAGAAGTTCCCTCATAACTAGCTGAATCTGGCGATAATCTCCCCGGATGGACAGGGGTTTTTTATCGACCACTACTTTCAGTTCTATTTGACGCGCTTTGAATAATTTGGCAACCTCACGGTAAACCTTGGTTAAAACCATTTTTAAGTCAACCAACTCATTCTTGGGCATAATTTTACCGTGCTCCAGGGCTTCCAGAAGATGCATGCGGTCCACCAACTCATTCAACTCTTCGGTTGTTTCGTCTAAAATTTCTATGGTTTCCGAAATTTCCTCATTGGGATTCTGAACCAAATTCTTCAGCACATCGATATAACCTTTGATAATGGTTAATGGCGTCCGGATTTCATGATTGGTGATATAGAGAAACTTATCCTTCATTTCATTCAATTCCAATAGCTGTATATTTGCCTGGCGTAGTTCCTGATTTTCAGCATCAGCCCGGATCTTGGAATAACATTTGTTCATAGTAAACTGGACATGATCGAAATTTACCGGTTTAAGAATGAAATCATAGGCACCGAGTTTCATGGCCTCGATGGCAGATTCAATGGTTGCATAACCGGTAATAACTATCGTTTCAATATTCGGCCACTTGGACTTGAGCCGTTTTATCAGCTCCATTCCGTCCATAACAGGCATATTCAAATCCGTTACCACAATCTGATATTTTTTCTGATGGCACATCTCCAGGGCATCTTTACCATTTTCAGCCACGTCAACCCGAAAGTCCCAGCTTTCAAAGGTTTGTTTGAACATCAAACGGATGATTTCCTCGTCCTCCACCACCAGAATTTTAACCTCATCTCTCCTCATAACCTATTCCTACTGTATTATATGTTTATTAATTTTCGGATTAATTCCATCTCATCATTAATTTTTTTAAAATATTTTCCCGGATCACTTGTTTTGTCTGACCAATTATTTTCTAACAAATAAATAGAAGTTCCGATAACATCCAATCTGCTTCTGATGAAACTTAGCAGACTCTCAAAATCCTGCAATTGTAACCGGCAATCTTCACATATCAGCACATCTTTGCTTTTTGAATCCATGCAACTTCCCTGTTAATTTTTTCCTGGGAATTCCCCGGGAGCTTCCAAATTAAAATCTAATACCAACAACATTCATGATATGAGCAAATCGAATGCCGGGATATTGTCGATCCGATCAGTTTGAATAAACTGCTATTTTTAAAAAACATATAGAAATATAGTTGGGATACAAATGGGATAAAAAGTGTCGAAGATCACATCAGATTGTTGGAATTTAAGATTTAAGGGCAGGCAAAATTGCAAAAGGATTTTAATAAGCTAAATAGACTTATTTTTCATGGGAGGAAGACGGTTTTACTCTTCATAGAACTCATTCTTTACCAAATCCTCAATGGCATTCATTGCTTCATTTTCATCCTCACCCTCCACCCGGACTATAATTATGCTCCCGGTTTCCGCCCCAAGGGTCATGACACCCATTATACTTTTCCCATTCACTTCGTAACCATCTTTGGAAAGCAAAATATCGGATTTGAACTTTCCGGTCACTTTTACCAGCATGGCTGCCGGACGGGCATGAAGTCCGGTTTGGTTAATTATTTTTAATTCTTTTTCAATCATCTCTTAACGAACTGCCTTAAAGTTAAGGTCATCAGAATAGCAGTATACCGATCACCATAAAAATAGCAAATAAAACCAACGTCACCAGATAAAAATTTTTCCAGTACTTTTCCAGGATAAAAGCAAGAATAACTGAGCCCAAGAAGACAAATAATAACCAGAAATTCTGGCTTAACAAACTCTGGTTATATACCAAAAGAAAGGATCCCAGACTTAACAGGAAAAGAAGAACAAAAAATCTTCTGATCCCTTCAAAGCGATTCTGGCTGACAAATTTATAAATATCCAAGGGATGTTCATAACCCTCAATGATGCCTTTATAACGGTAGTAGAAATGGGGAATGTTATATAACAGGAATGTGATAATCAGACTGGCAATCTTAAAAGGAACAGTGGGGGACAGATAAATCCCAAGCATTCCGAAGATCAGGCAGGCCGGTTTAATGGTGGCCCAGAACAAACGATCTCCTAGCGCTCCCAGGGGTCCGATAAGCAGATCCTTGAGACGATCGATAGTTTCTGACTGGTCGGGCTCACCCATTGCCCGTGACTCCTCCAATCGGATGGAAATACCCAGGGCGAACGAAGCAAAATAAGGATGGGCATTAAAAAATTTGAGATGTCTTTGGAAAAATTCGCGCTTTGCCTGGGGTGTGGAACATAATTTATCCAGGATGGGAAAAAAGGAAAGACTAAATCCGATACTCAATAAACTCCGGAAATTCCATACCGCCTGCATAAAAAAACTGGCAGTAAAAACTTTGAATAAATCGAAACGGGTAATCTTTTTTTGTTCCATATTAGCCATTTTTTCTTATTTGGCGTTTTAACACGGCATCTTTAAAAATAGGCAGCACGAATGCCAAACCAATGCCCAGGATCAGAGGTTTAATCACAACAAATTCTTCTTCCCATAACTCGCCCAGAAAAGGGATAACCAGCGGTAGTATTTTCTGACTGAGCAGGATGGTTCCAAGCGAGATAATAAATACCATAAGGAAATAAATAAATACGCTTCCAGCCTCCAATAAAAGGGTCATCTTAAAATGGACATTTTCTATTTCTTTTACCACGATTTCCAGAACACGATTATTAAATTTTCGATAGTAAATGGTAATAACCGCTCCCAGGTAACTGATCAGAATACTTTCGATAAAAACAATGGCTAATGTTGTATTGGGATAACCGATATCCTTATTTAATAGCACTAAAACTGTAGCGATCATCGAAGCTATGTTTCCCTCCGGTACGATATAGGCACCTGCCGGAATCCTTCCCAACCATAGCAGTTGAAGCAGGAAACCCATCTCAAAACCCAGTTCAACGTCGCCTAACAGCCACCCCAGAATGGGACAGGCAAAGATCGGACTGGAGATCAACACCTGGAACGCAATAGTTATATCCAGGGCCAGGAAACTGATTATCGCTGAAAGCAGAACAATATCCATGTCGTCTACACTTCCCCGGATAAAGTTATTTTACAAATTAAAGTCAAGATGAATAAATCCAAATTGATGGTAACCAAAGTAAAACTTCTGTTAAAATTAAGAAAAAGGGATAGACGAGTAAACCCCGAAAAAATCAGACTTACCGGATCACAATAAATTTTCCATTTTCCTCATTGTTATCGGTTCTTACGCGGTACAAATAAACGCCACTCCCGGCTTTCTTACCCTGGTTCGTGGTCAGGTCCCAGTAAAGGTAAGGTAATTGCGAATCGTTTTGTAGAGTTTGTAAATGTTTGCCATTACTGCTGAAAATAAAGAGTTGCGCCAGGGGAGGAATGTTTTTGAAGGTTAAGTATGCCTGGTGCTCGGACAAAACAAACGGTTGCGGGAATACTACGATTTCCGATGTAGCAGCCATAACCTTTGGTCGGGAAAGCAAACGATAATTTTGTACCCCGGCTTCCGATCCGGTAGAGACTATCGCAAACGGTAAGAATTCTGGAATGGATTGAAACGGAATTTCAAAACTGGTTGATGCCGGTATCTGATAGTATGCCCGGGACATCATATCGATATAGACTGCAGACAAGTTAGTGGCGGACGATCCTTCCAGAACTTCCAGTAGTGCGCTGATAGGTTGGGTAGTTTGATAAGGTGAAGCATACCACTGGAACGCCAATCGGGGCAAGGAATCCTGTAAAAGCGTCTGGGCTGTTGGAGCAACTGGATGGGCGGGTATAAAATCAGGATCCGGAAAAAGCGGTGCATCGGGGAAAAATTGGCCGGGGATGGAACGATCCTCCCCGGTATAATACAACCAGGTGGCCAGATTTACCATTTCCCGGGAGAGAGCGGTTCCTTGGGATAGCAACACTTTTTGCATTGCAGGCAAGGCTCGCTCCTGTTGGATGTTTGTCCAGATTTTCCTGGTGATATCATGGCCGTATAATTCCCCCAACATAATTTCAACCACAACTTTCCCATAGTCGGTAATATCCCCCAAAGATTGATCCAGAGGAAGGCTTGTTCGACTAAAATACCAGGGGAGATATTGCAGGTAATCATTTATTTCCGGCGCCACCACTTCTTCCATAAATGTGGCCGAACTCTCGATAAACCAGACATCATAAAAGAAATTATTATCGGGCCATAGACGGTATCCGCACTGCAGGGCATGATTAAATTCATGCGCTGCGGTAATGGCAATGGCCATGCTATCCCGCACAATAGGATCTTCATTAAGATAAAAAGCAAAACTGAAATCCACATTCAAATCAATATGAGTTACATAATTTAATCCGGGCAGGCTGGGAATTTCATAATCCAGGACAGTGCTCCCAAAAATTTCTTCCGAATAGACATAACCCAACCGGTAGCAATAAACATGATACGTAGTACGGCTTAATCCGGCAGAATCCGGAGGTGGTCTAAATTCAAGCGAATCAACTTCGATTTGCCAGGCCCGATCGAACGATTTTGAGACAAATTCCAGGTAATCTTTGGTACCATTCTGATTTCGGTCATAATCCGGAATGGCATAGGGATCCGTTACATCATAATGAATGATAAAATGCCCTGAGGTTGAATAATAGACAGAATCGAGCTCTACCTGCTGAGTAAGATAGTTAGTCAATTCTTGATTCTGGGACAAGACCGTCTGCAGAACCTGGGGGAAGCCACATTTATGATTTACCACCCCATCTTCAGTAAATGATAATACTTTTCCCTGGTCATTTAAATTATTAATCCCTTTGGCCGACTGACTCAATAATCCAAGCGGCAAAACGAGCGAGATATAAAAGATTATCAAGAAAGAGCAGAACATAGCATTTCTATTAACCAGTCTATGAGATTTCTTAAAAGATTTCATAGAATATCCCTATTTCCTGTGCTTTGCCTTAAAGGTTATGGTTATCGGCACACCGATAAATCCCCAATGCTCCCGGATTTTTCTCTCTAAAAAACGTTTGTAATTCTCCCCGATCAATCTAGGAAAATTCGAGAAAAACGCAAACACCGGCGGATTGTCCTGTACCTGAGTAATATAGTTTATCTTGATTTCTTTTCCCATAGTCGCCGGTGGGCTGGTTTCTTTGATGATGGGTAAAAGTGCATCATTTAATTCGCTGGTCTTCAGATGTTTCTGCCGTTCCTGATAAATTTCTGTGGCAATATCCAGTAGTTTAAACAATCGTTGTTTTTCCAGAACAGAAGTAAATATTATCGGGACAAAATTAAAACTCCCCATCCTTTCGTAAAGTGCCTGCTCCCATTCCTTCATGGTGTTGGTTTTTTTGGGAATGAGATCCCACTTATTCACTGCAATAACGATACCCTTCCGGAGGCGAACCGCATCGTGAACGACCCTCAAATCCTGCCGGGTAGGTCCCTCAGTGGCATCCAGAAAATACAGCACTACATCGGCCCGTTCGATACTGCGCATGGTTCTGATATGGCTGTAAAACAGAACATTCTCTTTGATCCGGGCTTTGCGCTTCAATCCGGCGGTATCAATGAGAAGATATTTCCTTTTCTGATAATTCAGGGGGGAATCAATGGGATCCCGGGTGGTACCCGGTATGGAAGTTACAATTGACCGCTTCTGGCCGATCAGCATATTCACAAAAGATGATTTACCCACATTTTCCCGCCCGATTACCGCCAGTTTAATGGCGTCTTCTACAGCGGGAAGTTCGGGGACCTTTTTCAATTTTTCAACCAGAAGATCCAGCGCATCTCCGATTGCCCGCCCATGAATAGCGGAGACACCTAATGGATCGCCCAAACCCAGCCCATAGAACTGATACACCTCGGCTTCCAGTGCCTGATTATCCACCTTATTTACCAGAAGAATCACCATTTTATCAGATTTTTTTAATTTCTGTGCAATATTAAAATCCCAATCAGTAATGCCGGTGGTACAATCCACCACAAACAGGATAACATCTGTTTGATCAATGGCAATTTCCACCTGCTCCCGGATGGCAAATTCCATTTCATCTATGGCCTGAGGTAAATATCCCCCGGTATCCACCAGCAGAAATGCCTGCCCGGCCCAATCGGTTTGCGCGTAGAGCCGGTCCCGGGTCACGCCAGGTTGATCATCCACAATGGCTTCTCGCTTTTTGATTATCCGGTTAAAAAGGGTTGATTTCCCCACATTTGGCCGGCCGATGATGGTGACGATAGGGAGATTCATTGAGGATTATCCTAAATACACTAAAATGAACATTCCTTAAACCGAGTTTTTTTGAATATGGTCATTTTTTGCCTGCAGCAGGCAGGCGACTGAAGTGAACAAAGTAAACGAAATGCCTGTCCGGCAAAGCTGTCCAGACGGGCACCAGCCAGACGCAGAGAAATCTTCTTTATCTGGCAAGATTTCTCGACTTCGTCCCGCTACACGGGACTCCGCTCGAAATGATACCATTTTTATTTTATAATATTTCATGATATTTTATTCCGTTTTCCAAATTTGGGGAAGAAATCATTTACATTTAATCGCTAGAAGTCTCCAATCCCGCCGCGATCTGGAACCATTCTTCACCGCTTTTCATGTGTTCAGCTACATAAAGCGAAGGTCCCGTATGCCGGATTCTTTTTGCTTCCGCTGTGGTTCTGGCCCGCTGCTGGGCTGCGATATTATCGAACAATTGCAGGAAACTATCGGGATAGACAAATATTTTGCGATTTAATTTATTTTCCAGTTCATCCGCTGTCCAGTCATCCAGAAAAAGCAGATCATGATTCAGCACCCGGGGTGGCAGAATGACATAATCCCCTAATGATTTCTCTTCGAGGGCATGATAAATATCCTGACCGGTCAGCAATCCTGCCACAACAATGGATTCTCCGAAAAAATGGTTGGTCACTTGCACCAGATCTAATTTCAGATTCGGAACAGTTTTTAACCTGGGAAGAAAATATTTTTTTAATACCTGAGCTCCCAGTTTGCCACTGACCAGAGTCAAGTGTATATCCGGAGCCCGCTGCTGAAGCTTAGGCAATTCTTCCTCAAACCGGGTGATCATATCCCGGATGAGCCCCACCCCGTTTTCCAGCTGATAAAATCCTTCGTAGTATTCGGTCGGAGGGACTTCCTTTCCGGTCCGGATGTAAAATTCATCCGAGAGATAAACAAAAGAGCTCCCCAATTCCTGCCTGAGCTCTTTTCGCTTTTGATCGATCAGTTCCATGAGTTGCAGACTGTATTTATGGGTTACTGGTTTCAACTCCGGTAAATTCTTTCTGTGACCGGTCAGTCCCACCGGCACGATGGCAATTGACCTGACACGGGGATAAAATTTCTTGAGATCGGCAATGGTCCGGTCCAGGTACTCTCCGTCATTGAGTTCCGGGCAGAGAACGATCTGGCAATTCAGCTCAATGCCATTGCTGGTCAGATATTCGATTTTTTCCAGCAGATGGTCATCATATTTGATGCCGATCATGTATTTGCGCAATTCCGGATCGGTGACATGCACCGATACATAGAGCGGGGTAAGCCGCTGCTCTACAATCCGATCCAGATCTTGCTGTTTGGTATTGGTGAGGGTAACGTAATGGCCGAACAGAAAGGAAAAACGGTAATCCTCATCCTTGAAATATAGAGATTTACGCAGTCCTCTCGGATTCTGATGCACAAAGCAGAAAACACATTTGTTTCCGCATTTGCGCATCTTCAGGTCTTCCAGGATAATACCCAGATCTTCCTGCGGTTCCTTCTCCACCTCAAAAACAATCTGCTCACCATCCTGTTCCACCAGCACTTCAAGCTCTTCGGCGGAAACGTAAAAACGGTAATCCAGCATATCCCGGACCGGATTTCCATTAATGCTCAACAGTTTTGCGCCCGGTTTGATTCCCAGTTCCCGGGCGATACTACCGGATTCTATATCAACAATTTCTTTCATCTAATTTTCTCTGAAAATAAAGCTTAAATATAATACCAACGCCGGAACACTCCCAAAGGATTCGGGAAAAAGTAGATCAGAAAATGCTATCTACTAATTCTAATTTTTTCAGGGGGGAGAATTGAACAAAAAAAGCCTAACTTAATAAAGACAGGCTTTAATAAATAATTTAAGAAAAATGAAAATACACGATTTTGAATTATCTAACCAGGAACATCTTACCTACCTTACGGTGAGAACCAGCAACAAGCTCATAAAGATAGATTCCCGTTGAAACAGGATGACCGTTTTGGTCTCTCCCGTTCCATTTTACCGTATGATAACCCATCTCTGCATATCCATCAATTAACTCGGACACTTTCTCACCGGTAACTGAATAAATAGTCATTTTTATATTAGAGGCTTGCCGAAGTGAAAAAGCAATTGTAGTGTATGGATTAAAAGGATTAGGATAATTTTGTTCTAAATAAAAATTCTGTGGAAGCTTTCCTGTTTCATATTCAATAAAAGTTGTCGGTTGGGTTGTCCTAAAAACACCGTCACCGGCTGAACCGGCAAATAAATAGTTTTGGGTATTTACTGCCAGCGACCATATGTGCGGATTGGTTAATCCCGTACCGAATTCCATCCAGGTTTCACCATTATCTGTGGACCGAAAAACCTTATCGTACTCAGAACCTGCGAAAATAAAACCATTTGAGTTTATGGTCAAATCCACTTTACCATACATAGTCAAGGGAAAGCCCTGATCGAAATATAACCAGGTTTCACCCTGATCTGTGGAACGATGTATACCTCTGCCACTTTCCGGTCCAACAAATACATAACCACTATCATTCACCATCAATGAGTAAACATTGGGATTCAAGAGGCCATTATTTTTCTCCTCCCAGGAATCTCCGGTGTCAGTCGATCTAAATACTCCGTCAAAGGCGGTACCTGCGAAAATGTAACCATTATGATTAACAATTATTGCATAAGCAAATATATCTTGTGCCGGTAGGCCATTATTAACTTCAATCCAGGTATCTCCGTTATCCGAAGACCGAAATACACCATAATCCGTGGCGGCAAATATAGATCCATTACCTGAAATAGCCAGGTCATTTACCGATGTATTCGTAATACCACTACCAGATGCCTGCCAGGTATCTCCATTATCCACGGATCGGTAGACACCTTCTCCAGTTGCTGAATTAATCCCAGCAAAAATATGCCCGCTATCGTTGATTACCAATGACCAGACAGATTTTCCACCTCCCCATACTGTAACCTGTTCCCAGTTATCACCGTTATCCTTGGACCGGAAAATTTGACCATCCAATACCCAACTCCCGGCAAAAATATGGCCGCTATCATTAATTGCCAGTGCTTTAATATCACCTCCAACCGGGCCGCTGGTCGGTTCCCAGATTAGCGTTTGCGACCATCCTGCGGTGACAATTAAAAGTAAAAATTTAAACAAAAAGGTTAAGTAAATTCTCATTCTATTCCCCCCTAGAAATTTCAAACTTTAGTGTAATATAATTGTTTGTAATATTCCCTCGGAAAATATTTCCGGGAAAAAAGAAGAAAGCATCATTCAATTCCCCACCGAAAGGTTATATGTGAATTCGTATACAAAATAAAATACAAAATGAAACTATTTTTGTCAAGAAAAAATGATGCCTTAAAAATTCCGGATATAATAATATTTAGTGGCGATTGGCTTGAGATTATTTGATTCGTGCTAAATAAAAAACCCCTCTCACCTTCCGGCAAAAGGGGTCGTAAAAATCTCTCGAGCAATTATAATTTAGAATGCCTTCTCACCTGCTTTGATAATCCTGTAAAAACTGTCCGCCTTGAGGCAGGCACCACCCACCAGCGCACCGTCGATATCTTTCTGGGCAAACAAGCCGGCGGCATTATTGGGTTTCACGCTTCCCCCATAAAGAATAGTCATATTCCGGGAAGTCTTTTCATTAAACAACGGTACCAGAATATCCCGGATCAGGGCATGGATTTCCTGGGCCTGCTTGGGGGTGGCGGTTTTGCCGGTGCCGATGGCCCAGACCGGTTCGTAGGCAATCACCAGGTTCTTCAGATGCTCTGAGAGCAATCCCTTCAGTCCCCATTCCACCTGATTAATCACGATATCCTTGGTCAGATTTTGCTCGCGCATTTCCAGGGTCTCGCCCACACAGAAGATTACCTTCAGTTTATTCATCAAGACGATTTTGATCTTACGGTTGATCACTTTTTCCTCTTCCTTGAAGTACTGCCGCCGCTCGCTGTGCCCGACAATCACCCATTTGGCTCCGGTACTCTTGATCATTTTCGCGGAAACTTCGCCGGTGTAGGCACCTTCATCCTCCCAAAACAGATTTTGCGCACCGGTTTCAATCTTGCTGCCCTTCAACTCATCCGAAACTTTTGAAAGGGCAGTAAAAGGCGGGAAAATAACCACGCTGCTTTTTTTCGCCGGGCTCTTCTTCAGTTTCTGGTTCAGCTGTTTGACCAGTCGTACTGCCTCCGGATTGGTTTTGAACATCTTCCAGTTACCAGCGATTATTTTTTTGGGCATTTTACACTCCTTATGCTTATCAACTTCTGATGATCAGCCTACATATTCGACATTTTTTGCAAAAATTAAACAAAGCAAATAATATCCGCAACAGGGTTATTTATCGGTCAGCGCAGCCACACCCGGCAGTACTTTTCCTTCCAGGAATTCCAGCGAAGCACCACCGCCGGTTGAGACGTGACTCAATTTATCGCTCAAATTAAATTTCTTTACTGCAGCGGCAGAATCTCCGCCACCCACTACAGTGATCGCTCCTTTCCCGGTAATCTTGGCCAGATAGCGGGCAATCTCTTCCGTGCCTTTGGCAAATTCAGGTATTTCGAAGACACCCATGGGTCCGTTCCATAAAACCGTGGCGGCCTTATCCAGGATCTCTTCAAATTTTTTCACAGTTTTCGGACCGATATCCACACCCTGCCAATCAGCCGGAATCTGATCCACGTTCACCGTTTTTGTTTTGGCACCAGTTTCAAATTTATCGGCAATCAGTACATCTTCCGGCAATACCAGCTTGCATTTACTGGATTTAAATTTATCCAGCAGCTCTTTGGCCATATCCAGCCGGTCCTCTTCCAGCAGCGATTTACCAATCTCTTTACCCTGGGCTTTATAAAAGGTAAAAATCATCCCGCCCCCAATTATCAGATAATCGGCCTTGTTCATCAGATTGCTGATCACATCGATCTTACCGGAGATTTTAGCACCACCCAGTATGGTGACAAACGGCCGTTTGGGATCTTCGACCGCCTTTCCCAGATACTCCACTTCCTTCTGCATCAGGTAACCAGCCGCAGACTGTTTAAAGAATTTGGTAACGCCCTCGGTGGATGCATGGGCGCGATGGGCCGAACCAAAGGCATCGTTCACATAAAGATCACATCCCTGGCTGAGCGCTTCGGAGAACTCTGGATCGTTATCGGTTTCTGACTTATGAAAGCGAAGATTTTCCAGCAGCAACACATCCCCGTCCTTTAGTGCCTTCTTTTTTACCAGCACCTCCGGACCAATACAATCCCCAGCAAACTGTACCGGTTTTTCCAGCAGTTCTCCCAGTTTTTTTGCCACCGGCTTCAGGCTCATCTCGGGGATCTTTTGTCCTTTGGGTCTGCCCAGGTGAGAGCATAAGATAACCCGGCCACCGTCTTTGGTAATTTTGTTGATGGTAGGCAGTGCAGACCGGATCCGGAAGTCATCGGTAACCTGCTGCCGATCATCCAGCGGCACGTTAAAATCCACCCGAACCAGAACATTTTTACCTTTTAAGGTTAAATCGTCAATTGATAATTTTGCCATTTTAACAAACTCCTGATTCTCGATAAAAAATTCCCCCGCAGGTACCTGCAGGGGAATCTAGTTTCATTTTATAAAGACATCATCTTCTTCATTATATCCACAGTCCGCAAGGAATAACCCCACTCGTTGTCATACCAGGAGATCACCTTCACAAAATTGCCATCCATCACCCGGGTAGAGAGCGAATCGTAGATACTGCTGTGGTTATTATCCACGATATCCTGGGAAACAACAGGATCTTCGCAATACTCCAGAATGCCCTTCAGACTGCCCTGGGATGCCTTTTTCATGGCCGCATTAATTTCCTCGGCGGTGGTATTTTTTTCCAGCTCCACCACCAGGTCCACCAGAGAACCATCACTTACGGGCACCCGCACGGCAATGCCATCCAACTTACCCTTTAGTGAAGGAATAACCAGTCCGGTAGCTTTGGCTGCACCGGTCGTGGTTGGAATGATATTAGCGGCAGCAGCCCGGGCACGGCGCAGATCCTTGTGTGGTAAATCCAAAATTTGCTGATCATTGGTATAGGCGTGAATGGTGGTCATCCAGCCGCGTTTAATCCCGAAACTTTCGTGCAGCACTTTGGCGACCGGGGCCAGACAGTTGGTGGTACAGCTGGCATTGGAAACGATGTTATGGGTGGGTTTCAGGGTATTATCGTTCACACCCATCACCACCGTATTATCCAGTTCATCTTTGGCCGGGGCAGTGAGAATCACTTTCTTTGCACCAGCGGTAATATGCATACTCAACTTTTCTTTGTTCCGGAAAACGCCAGTGGATTCTACCACTGCATCCACCTTCATTGCTTTCCAGGGTAATTTGCTGGGGTCCTTCTCAGCAAGAACTTTTACCTTGCGGGTTCCGGCAACCAGATATTCACCTTCCGCCTTTACCGGGACCGGATACTTACCATGTACCGAATCGTACTTCAATAGATGTACCAGTGTCTTGGTATCGGTCAAATCGTTGATCGCAACAATATCCACATTCTTATCATTCTGCAGTGCCTTAAAAACCAAACGACCAATTCGTCCGAATCCGTTAATTGCAACCTTCAGTGCCATAATTTCCTCCTGTCATGTTTAT
Organism: uncultured Calditrichaceae bacterium; assembly: GCA_964452045.1. GTDB lineage: Bacteria > Calditrichota > Calditrichia > RBG-13-44-9 > RBG-13-44-9 > CAYVKM01. The sequence continues at coordinate 57,418 of CAYVKM010000006.1, read as the reverse complement.
TTTTTGATCAATCATTCATTCACACCTACACTAATGATGAAATCCGGCCGATGTTCCCCCAGACCATAAGGCGTCAAATTTATGTATAAAAAGAAATACGAGCAAGTCGTTTTGCGCATCAATTTTTGGAAAACCGAAAGTAAATCTCATTAATCGTGAAGTACTGTTTGGAGAAAGTCATTTTTATCACCAGGAAAATCGTTGTATATTAAATCTGAAAATTCCAGTAAAAAAATGAAAGTTGGTTGCCAAAATTGTTAAAGAGGTTTTCGATGAGTCAACACTTAAGATCATATTCCAGACATTTGGTTCACCCGGTTACCTTGATATCCTGTTCTGACGGAAAGAAAGAAAATATCGCTACCATGGCCTGGGTATCGGCCGTTTCTTCCGACCCACCCTTATTGATGGTAGCGGTAAGCCCGAAAAGATTTTCGCATGATCTGATTCTGTCCTCCGGCGAGTTTGCCATCCTCGTCCTCTCCAACCTGCAGCAGGAATTAGCCACTGTGGCAGGGACGATATCAGGCAGGAAAACAAACAAATGGGATCTGGCTCCGTTCAGCCGGTTAAAACGCAAGGGAGAAAAGATTAATGCTCCGGTAATGGATGAGTGCCGGGCAGTCCTGGAATGCAAGCTGGTGAACCATATCACCGCCGGAGATCATACCCTGTTTGTCGGGGAAATCGTCAGTACCGAATTTAATCCGGATGTGCAGCCGCTGATCCTGTTCAACCACCGCTATTTCAATCCGGGACAATTTATTGCCAATTATCCCTGAAAGGCAGATTGCAGTCGGAAAATTAACGCCGGGTAATTTTTCTTGATCAGTTTTATTTGGTCACTTATATTTGATTCAATTGAGTTTGAAAGATAACGGTTCAATGGGAATATTATTACAGAACGGTCTAATCATTACGCAGAACAGCAAACGGGAAATACTGGAAGCAGACCTCCTGATTGAAAATGATATCATCAAGGAAATTTCCCAAAACATTGAACCGGATCAACACCAGACATACGATTTTTCCGGTCTGGTAATCTCACCCGGTTTTATCCAATCCCACATTCACCTGTGCCAGACGCTCTTCCGCAATCTGGCGGATGATATGGAGCTTCTGGATTGGCTGGAAAAGCGGATCTGGCCGATGGAAATGGCCCATAATGAAGCTTCGCTCAGAGCTTCTGCTCAACTGGGACTGGCGGAAATTATGCTGGGAGGGGTTACCAGCATTCTGGATATGGGAAATGGTAAATTTCAGGACGTCATTTTTGAGGAGATGGCCACCAGTGGCATTCGCGGACTCAGCGGTCAGGTGATGATGGATACCGGAGATCAGCCCTACAAACAAGATACTGCGGAAGTTCTCAAAGAAACGGAAAAATACATCGATAAATGGAATGGTTGGGATCATGGCCGGATCGGTTATGCCCTGGCCCCGCGTTTTGTACCATCCTGCAGTAAGAAACTATGGGCAGCGGTAAAAGAGTTATCAGAGAAATCTGAACTGATCATTCATACGCATTCCTCCGAGAACAATAAAGAATGGCAGCTGGTCAAAGAAAGCACTGGTTATTCCAATGTGGAATTTTTTGTCCAGCGGGGATTGGCTTCGCCAAGACTCTGTCTGGCCCATTGCGTGTGGGTTTCAAACGACGAAATAAATATGCTGAGTGATTATAACATTAATGTTCTGCACTGCCCCACCGCCAATTTAAAACTCGGATCGGGGATTGCGCCGGTTCCAAAATTCCTGTCCCGGAAGATCAATGTAAGTCTGGGGTCCGATGGGGCGCCCTGCAACAATAACCTAGATATCTTTCAGGAGATGCGGCTGGCATCCCTGATCCAGAAACCTCAGATGGGTGTCACTTCCACCACCGCTGCTCAGATCTTTGATATGGCAACGATAAACGGGGCCAAAACCCTGGGCATGGAGGATCGTATTGGCAGTCTGGAAAAGGGCAAGAAAGCAGATCTTATCGTTCTCAATCTCAATAAAGTTCACAGTATCCCGGCCGATGATATATATGCTCAAATTGTCTATTCGGCCTGGCCTACGGATGTCCGGCATGTTATGATAGACGGGAAATGGGTGGTATACGATCAGACACTTAAAAATTACTCACTAGATAAAATAAAAGAAAATGCCTGGAAGGAAATTCAAAATTTATTTCAACGACAATAAAATTAATTCAGTACCCTTAAGGAGGTTTGGTATGACCAGATTTATCACAGTCTTGGGTTTCGTTTTGCTGGTTTTCTTAAGTTGCGGGAAAAAACAGGCAGCAGTAAGACCGATGGAAGGATTAGCGCCAGCAGAATTGCTGACAAAAGCCAATGAATTCTATACTGCTGGTAATGTAGACAAAGCCCTGGAAGCGTATGACATCATTTATGGCCGGTATCCCACCAGCCGGGAATACATCGATGCTGTGCTGGGTATGGCAAAATGTTACAATGACCTGGGTAATTTCGAGACGGGTATGGATTTGATGTATACCCTTATCCGGGAAAATATGGTTCCCACCCGGGTTCCGGAAATATTTAACCAGATGGCCAAATATTACGAAGTGAATGCCGGTATTTCCACAGTGGTAGGTCTTTCCAATGAGGAACAGGATTACCGAAAAGCCATCGATTATTATCAAAAAGCAATCAATTACCCCAACAGCGATGATATCAAGGCAAAGTCGTTTGCCCAGTTCAAGATCGGAGAATTAAACCTGAACATGGCCCAATACAAAGATGCAGCGCTGGCGTACCAGGCAACGGTATACAATTATCCCAGCACCGAATGGGCAGATAAGGCATCCCAGCGAATCGATGAACTACGGCAAGGTGGCGAGGCCACCCTGGAAAGCATCAAGCAGGAAATGGCAAAACCGGTACCCACTCCAACCCAGACTGAAAATGAGGAAGAGATGGTTACGCCTCCCGTTAAGGCCGATACCATGAAGGTTGCCCCACCGGATACTACTGTTGACCAGGAGATGGAACTAAAATAGGAGATCGTCATTTGCCTTTTTAAAATGAGGTGAAATTTGGAGCTGCCAAAGGAACTGATAAAGGAATTTCCTAAAACGGATTTACATGTACATCTCGATGGATCCCTCCGGGTTCAGACACTAATCGATCTTGCAAAAAAACAGAACGTAAACCTCCCCAGTTCGGATTCCAAGAAATTAAGCCAGGCAGTTATGAGCGGAAAGCACTGTAAAAACCTTGCCGAATATTTGCAGGGATTTGACATAACGCTTTCCGTGATGCAAGAACCGGAAGCACTTTACCGGATTGCATATGAGCTGGCAGAAGATGCTGCAGAAGAAAATGCCTGGTACATGGAAGTCCGCTACTCCCCTATTTTGCATACCCGCCGCGGATTAAAACTGACCACCATCGTGGATGCTGTTATCGAGGGCCTTCAGGAAGCGGAAAAAAAATTCAACATTAAGACTGGTGTGATAATCTGTGGCATGCGCAATATTAATCCGGAGACTTCCCTGAAACTGGCCGAACTTGCTGTGGCTTATAAAAACCAGGGCGTGGTGGCGTTTGACTTGGCTGGTCAGGAGGAAAATTATCCGGCCAAAGATCACAAAGAAGCATTTTATATCATTCGCAATAACAACATCAATTCCACCGCCCACGCCGGAGAAGCCTACGGCCCGGAAAGCATCCATCAGGCGATTCACTATTGCGGCGCCCACCGGATCGGCCATGGCACCAGGCTTTATGAGGATGGCGATCTGTTAAATTATGTGAACGATCACCGCATTCCGATGGAAATTTGCCTCACCAGCAATATCCAAACCCATGCTGCAAAATCTTTTGAAACACATCCATTGCGATTTTATTATGATTATGGCCTGCGGATTACCATAAATACCGATAATCGTTTGGTTTCGGATACCACCATTACCAACGAACTTTTTCTGGCAGCCAAATATTTAAACCTAAATCTGGATGATATTAAAACCATTATTATGGATGGATTTAAAAGTGCCTTTCTACCCAACCGGGCAAAATCCATAATGATGAATATGGTGGATGATAAACTTAAAAAATATTAGCAGCGACCCGATTTTAATTGCATCAAGTCCCCATTTTTGTTATTATTACCTCCCCTTTTAATTGGACAAGGGACCATCAACTGTTCTCATTATGTATATTAAATTTAACGCAGCTCCAGGATATACCATAGGTGTTGAACTTGAAGTTCAGACCATCAGTCCCAGAACTGGTGAACTCGTTCCGGGAGCAGGAGTCATATTATCTGAACTCTCCGGTGAGGTATTGTTTAAACCGGAACTGTTCAGTTCCACCATTGAAATAAACACCCCGGTTTGTCATACTTTTAAGGAACTGGAAGATTCCCTGAGTAATAATCTGCATAAACTTCAGGATGTGGCGGAAGAAAATGAGCTCAATATCCTGATATCCGGTTGCCATCCCTTTGCAAACTGGCAGCAACAAAAAATTACTCATCTGGAAAGGTATCAAAACCTGCTGCACCGTATCCGCTGGCCGGTGAGGCAGTTTCTCATTTTTGGCCTTCATGTTCATGTGAGTATAGACAATCCGGACAAAGTGATTTATGTGATGAACCGGATGACGAATTATCTTCCTCATCTTATTGCACTATCTGCTTCTTCCCCCTTCTGGAACGGATTTGATACTGGTCTGGCGACCACCCGGATAAAAATTTTTGAGGAACTGCCCAACGCGGGTATTCCCTACTACTTTAAAAACTGGAAAAACTACAGCGCTCTGGTAGAAAACCTGATTAAAACTAAATCCATTGACACGGTTCGTGATATCTGGTGGGATATCCGGCCACACCCGATCTTTGGTACCATCGAGGTCCGTGCCTGCGATGCCATGCCCACCCTGAAGGAAAATCTGGCACTTTCTGCGTTGGTTTACCTGTTGGCAATTAAATTTGGCGAAGAGTATGAAAGGAATGGGAAAATGCACCGGATGGACCGCTGGGTTTTAGAGGAGAATAAATGGCGCGCCACAAGGTATGGCATTCAGGGTGAATTTTTGAACGGCACTAAGGGAGAAACCATTAGTATCAAAACAAGTTTGATGGAGCTTTACCAGGAAGTCCTCAAGTTTTCTGACAAAAAGGAATATAAATCCGCCCGGGAATACCTCATGGTTATCCCGGAAATCCTGAGCAAAGGGCCCAGTTATTTACGACAGAGACAATGGACCCTCAAGCGGCCCGGGGATTATAAATATATTGTGGATAATTTGCTCAGGGAGACCCGGGAAAATGTACTTTTGAATGGTACTTAATATTGGAACTTTCTTTTCAACAAAAACCCTCCATCAGAACAAAGATGGAGGGTTTTTCATATTCAACCTAAAACTGCACCTTGGGCGCTTCTTCCGCCTGACCAACTGCCTGAAAATATGCTTTACGCGGGAAGCCGGCGATACCGGCAACCAGTGAATTTGGAATTCGGCGAATATACTGATTATAGATTTGCACCTGCTCGTTGAATCGTCTGCGCTCAACCGAAATCCGGTTTTCCGTTCCTTCGAGCTGCGCCTGCAACTGCAGAAAATTTTGGTCGGACTTTAATTCCGGATAGCGCTCAATAACCACTATCAATCGCTGGAGTGCTGCTCCCAATCCCTCCTGTGCCTGCTGGAACTGGGCAAAGGCCTGGGGATTGTTAAGGACGTCGGGTGAAACATTTATAGTTCCCCCGGCCTTGGCTCGGGCTTCGGTGACACCCAGCAGCACCGATTTCTCCTGGGCGGCAAATCCTTTGACAGTTTCAACCAGATTCGGAATCAGATCGTATCGACGTTGATACTGATTTTGCACCTGTGCCCAGCTGGAGTTTACCTGCTCTTCCAGATCGACCATATGATTTCTGATACCGACACCCCAAAACAGAATGATAATCAGAACAGCTACGATCCCTAATAATATCCATTTACCCATGACAGTATACCCTTTCGAAAAGTCTTATTTATAAATTCAGCTAATTTAAAACTTCTGAAAAATTCTTTTTAGAGAAAAAATCTGATATAAAAGTGTCATCCCGGACCTGATCCGGGATCTACCGCCCTATAATATAAACCATTAATTATCTTGAGATTCCGGCTCGGAGGCCGGAATGACAAGATAAGAGTAATCTTTCTTTTGCCTAAGTTCATTGAACATTAAACAAAATTTTTCAGAAGTTTCTAATTTTTAAATGGATCCATTCCAAAGTGATCAAATTAGTTTTCCTGTTGAGAACTTTTATCTTTCTTTAAGAGATGCAGTTCCTTTTCATTAAAAATTTCCGCAGAGAAAATTGAGATCTCCGTTTCTTTGTCCTTCCAGGCATCCCCGGGAAGCCCTGCTTTGTAGCAGGTTTGAGTTAAAAACTCCTCCCGGTTCCATCCCCATTCGGTAGCGACCTGCGGCAGCAACAGGCCTCTTTGATACGGCCCTCTTTGAATGATAATACCATGTTTACCCACCTCAATTTGCTTAACATCCTCTATCTTCACCACTGGCGATAAAACCGATATTTCAATTTCCAAATCATCCACTTCCTCCCGCCGCACAGCGGGAAAACGCGGATCCCGGAACGCCGCAGACTCGGCCATCTCCATCACTGCTTTGTATAAAGGTTTAATTCCTTCAATATAGCCGATGCAACCCCGCAATTGTCCGTTTTTGTGAAGTGTTACAAAGACCCCGAAATCTTCTTTTACCTTGTCGGAAACAGGAGTGGTGACCGGAAACTTGTGGTGGGAAATCAGCTCTGAAATTGTATTCCGGGCTAATTCTAAAAGATATATTTTTTCATCTTTGTTTAATCCGACAATTGGCTCAATTTTATCACTCATAACGAATCCTTCCTCAATCGGGATTACACATATGAAAAACAAAAGCAAAAATTGTCTTTTCGTCAATTTTCCTGACCTCAAAAAAATTTATTTTGAATCTATATCAAAATCGATAAAAAGACTGGTTCAAGGATTCGATGGAAGTTTTACTGATTTTGAATTCATTCTATCTTAATAAATAATCGCAGACATATAACCGACCACTTCACTCATATCCCCGGTAATATCGCCTGAATTACGGTATAAAAGCACTTTGGCTTTGCCGGCCCCCATAGCTTTGGCTGTTTTTATGGCTACAATGGCCGGGCCGTAACCGCACATTTCTGTCCGCCCATTCTGGATATCATTCCACAGTCGGTTTTCTTCCAGACGTTCTATGGATTCGATCGCTACCTGGTCTAATAATTCGGCCTCATGCTGGGGATGCATGTGGGAAAGATCTGTGCTGGCTACAATCAGTGTTCCCTCAGGCGAAAGCACCTTGGAGAGGGCAGCCGCCAACGCATCGATCTGCTGTTTCTCCTGTTTACCCATGGAAACCGGTATAAATTTAAATTTTCCCAGACTCCATTGTAAAAATGGCAGTTGAACCTCAAGCGAGTGCTCATTCTTTGAATGGCCAAGTTCATCAAATTTTATCTCCGCACTGGCATCTACCAGTTTTTCAGCCAGATCGTTATCGATTTGAATTTCTCCCAGTGGCGTGCGATAGCCCAGACCCGGATAGATGCTGTTGAAGGTAAAGGAGTCTTCATGACTCGGGGCAATGACTACCACCCGTTTGTAACTGGAATTAAGGATCTGAGCATAGGCCCGGGCGGCAACACCTCCGGAATAAAGATAGCCGGCATGGGGAGCAATAATAGCGCGAATTGGTCGTTCGGTCTTCATGAGATTTGCCGCTTCCAGCATCATGCTCATTTCCCGTTCTAGGATCAGTTTGTCCCGGGAATAAAATGAGCCAGCCACTCCGGCATCCCGAATCTTAAACGATTTATTCATATTAAATTCCAATTTTGCTCAGGTCTTTTCTAATATAATAAAAAATTAATTTTTATGTTATTATAATTTTTATGGTTGGGATTTCAAATATCATTGAAATCAAGGAAAGGTCGCAATATAGGTCTTAAATAACTAATGGAAATATCAAGAATATTACAAATCATGCAGATATTGGGGGAAGGGGATCAACCGAGTAATTCACCGTACTCCGCTTTAAGATTTCGGATGTGTTCATCCTCCTGCTCCACCAGCCATTTAAATACCGCCTTCACCTCCGGCGAGGTGGCCCTGTCCTGCTGGGCCAGATAAAAATCCCGGCTCATCCGTTCATTCTCAATGGCCAGATTTACCAGTTCGGAAATACTGCAATTCTCCAATTCCAGATCCAGAAGCTGTTCCCGGTTGGGAAAATCTTCGTGGGGTTTGGTATCCGGTTGAGGAACCTCGCCTCCGGCCGACAATATTTTTTCCTTTATCTCCTGCTCATGGTTATGTTCTTCCACAATCAAACGGTGAAGTAACTCACGAGCTTTGGAATCTTTTAAATATTTTAAAATATGCTCGTAGATTTGTATGGTATCGAGCTCATTATGCATCGCCATAATAAGCGCATGAACAGATTCCTGGGAATTGTCGGACATAACCACCTATATTTTTAGTTAGGATTCGTAGATTCGTTTAAAACCGGTTCGGCTTTCTTCCCATTCTGTCCGGGAAGAAATTCATCGGTAAAACTATTGGCAATGGTTTGCCGGATCACTGTTACTTTAATCTGACCCGGATATTCCATGGTTTCTTTAATTTTACGGGCAATATCCGATGCCAGCAATTTTGTCTCGTTGTCGGAAAGCTTCTCGGGCAATATCATCACCCGGATTTCGCGTCCGGCAGAGAGTGCGTAGGTTTTACCCACCCCTTCAAATGAGTTTGCCAGCTCTTCCAGTTTAGTAATCCGCTCTGCATAAGCTTCCAGAGATTCCCGCCGTGCGCCGGGGCGGGCACCGCTAATGCGATCTGCCGCAGTTACCAGCACCGAAATCGGTGAGATCGGTTCCGCTTCTTCATGATGGGCCAGGACGGAATTGATGACTACCGGATGTTCACCGCAACGAGTGGTTACTTCCACACCAATAGACACATGACTCCCTTCCGAATCCCCGCTTACTGCCTTTCCAATATCATGAAAAAGACCTGCTCTTTTGGCAAGTTCAACATCCAGCCCAAGTTCTGCAGCCATTCCTCCGGCCAGCCAGGCAACTTCTTTGGAATGCTGCAGAATATTCTGCCCATAACTGGTTCGATATTTCAACCGCCCAAGATATTCCCGCATCTCCGGATGGACATTTTTGATCTTCAATTCCTGCAAGGTTTCTTCCGAAGCCTTCTTTACGCTGGCTTCCACTTCTTTAGTGGCTTTCTCCACTTCGGTTTCGATAGCTTTAGGATTGATGTTTTTATTTCTGATCAGCTTCTCCATGGCAATCCGGGCAATCTCCCGTTTAACCGGATCGAAACTGGACATAACCACGGTTTCGGGCGTATCGTCCACAATCACCTTCACCCCGGTGGCCGCTTCAAATGCCTTAATATTGCGTCCTTCCCTCCCGATGATAATACCCTTCCAGTCGTCATTGGGCAGTTCCACCGTAATAAGAGTGGATTCCATGGTGTACTCGGTTGCCATCCGTTCTATAGCAAATGCCATAATTTCTTTGGATTCCCAGCGTGCCCGCTCTTCGGCTTCCCGTTTTATATCTAGGATCATTTGGGCGGATTCCGCCCGCGCCCGGGAAATCATATTATCCATCAACAACTTTTTTGCATCTTCTTTATTCAATCCACTCAAACTTTCCAGCGTGATGATTTCTTTTTCTTTCAGGGCATCAACTTCTTTTTGTTTCTCATTGATGCTCTGTTCCCATTTAATCAGCTCCTGCTCACGTTTTTTGGTCTGCCACTCTTTTTCCTGATATTTATTTCCCAGCTTTCTCAGCTCTTTCTCCCTCTGCCGAAGCCGTTCTTCATTCTTGTTAAAATTGCCTTCCTGTTGTTTCATCTGTTTAATAAACTGATTTTTTTCCTGATACAGTTTCTCCTTGGCAGAGAGATAAGCTTCCCGTTCCATTTTCTCAACTTTCTTTTCCGCATTATCCAGCATCTCTTTGGCCTTTTTTTCGGCGCTGTTTACTTTGCGAAGACTAATAAAATGATAAACCACGGCCCCAATGACCAAACCAATGAGACCTGCAGCAATGATTACTAATGTATTCATAATTGATCCTCAATCGCGTTTCTTGATATATGTTAAATTGTATTCAAATATTATCTTTAATTCTTAATTTAAGACTGTATGTCTGCGAATAAAAAGTGTTTTTTGTGTATCCGGATATATAATTCAATTATTAACCATCCGGATAGTTTCCTCTTTTGCATAATAATCACGAATCGCACCCGGGTCAAACAAAAGAACCAATTCACACTAAAAATCTGAGGGCATTCAATTCCCTGTCAGGAAATTATCGACAGCGGATCTTAAAAAATTTGTAGTTTGGAAATTAAGAAAAATGAAAATTCGACTACAGATTTTTGGTAAAGACCAGGCATTTTTGTGAGGTAAGAATGTACAGATAGGCAATCTTTTTACCCCGGGGCTGCCAGTAAAACGCATCAACGGGAATCAAACCGGCAGGTTTTAGATCAAGTTCCTGGATAAAAGATGAATGATCCCGGAAAAAAAATATTTTTCGGGCTATGGGATCGGTAATCACAAGCTGATCATAAAAATCGATATCAATCCCTTTGGGATCCTGAAATTCCGGGTGTGTCAGTTCCATATTAAAATTGCCCAGATAATCGAAAATAACCACTGCTTTCTGCAACCGGTCAGTGACATAAACCTCGTTCTTCTGACTGATTGCCAGTTGATAAGGTCCTAACAATTGTCCCAGATTGTCCGAAGCATTGCCAAAAGCAATTAATGGCTGATTGAACCGGTTAATTTTGATGACCTCCTTGTTAAGGTCATCCAGCAGAAAGATATCATACTGATTTGAGACCGCGACACTCAAGGGTCTTTCGAAGAAGATTGGACTGTCTTCACTCGATTTAAATTCATTCAAATAATTCAATCTTTGGTCGAAACGTACAATCCGATCGTTATTGTAATCCGCCACATAGATATTAAGGGTTAAATGGGCATCCACGTCCCGGGGATCATTAAATTCCTCAGCTCCATCTCCAAAGCCTCCAACCTCATGCAGAAAAAAACCTTCCGGGGAAAATTTCACCAGGCGGTTTCTGCCCCGGTCGACAATATACAGGTTACCCTCCGAATCCAAATCCATGGCAACATTTTCCCGAAACACCCCGGAGGGGGTAATATCACCGGTAACAACTGAATTTAGCTGCCAGCCATCGATTTGTTCCGGGACGAGAGATTCCTGGGTAAATCCACCCGATAAAAATAAAAAGTAGATCAACAAAGTTAATGGCAGATATTTCAAATTTATCATTCTCCGTTTACTTATTACCTGATTTGGGGGGCTGAATAATTTCCCGGATATTTCTGATCCTGATAATTTGCGGCTGCCGGACATTTTTATCCTCCATTGAAGAAATATAAACATGCCTGAATCCCAGATGAATCGCTTCCTGAATTCTTCTGTCCAGTTGTGAGACCGGACGAATATCCCCATTTAATCCAAGTTCTCCGATGTAAACTGCCGAATCTTGAAGCGGTCTGTCGGTTAAACTGGAATAGATTGCGCAGGCAATTCCCAGATCAATACCAGGATCATCAATGCGAAGGCCTCCGGCAATTTTTACAAAAACATCCTGAAAACCGAAATTCAAACCACAATGTTTCTCCAGAATGGCCAGAATCAGGGCCAGCCGGCGCTGGTCGAATCCACTTACCGTTCGCTGCGGTACACCATAATTCGAGCGGGACACTAATGCCTGAATCTCGCCCAGGATGGGCCGGGTTCCTTCAAAGCTGCAAATCACACTGGTGCCCGGCTGGGAAATCTGGCCATTGGAAAGAAAAAGTTTGGAAGGATTGTCCACCTCTTTTAATCCTTCTTTTTCCATGTAGAATAATCCCAATTCATTGGTAGCGCCAAATCTGTTTTTTAATGAGCGCAAGATACGATAGCGGTAAAGCGAATCCCCTTCGAAATAGATAACCACATCCACCATATGCTCCAGGATTTTCGGGCCGGCAATTCCCCCCTCCTTGGTAATATGACCAACCAGAAAAAGTGACCAATTATTTTCTTTTGCCGATCTGAATAGTCTTGCCGCACATTCCCTGACCTGTCCCACATTTCCTGGTGCACCGGAAATATGGGAAGAATAAATGGATTGTATTGAATCGATAATTACCACCCTGGGAAAATCTTTTTCAATTTGAACCAAAATATTTTCCAACTCCGTTTCAGCAAGCACTGGAATGGGAAGATCGTTCAATCCCAGGCGTTCATAACGCCCGCGAATCTGGTGGAGCGATTCCTCACCAGTGATATAAAGTGTGGAAATATTTTTTCGGGTCAGCAGACCGGCCAGCTGTAGCAGTAGAGTGGATTTCCCGATTCCCGGATCCCCGGCAATCAGATTAACCGAAGCAGGATAGATACCACCCCCAAGCACCCGGTCTAACTCCCGCATCCCGGTTATTATTCTATCCTCCTGCTGACCAAATTTTATTTCCGACAAAATACCTGGAATGGTTGAAGAAGAAGGCTTTTTCTGGGAAGAACCGGCACTTACTTTTTCAACTTCCTCAAAACTGTTCCAGTGTCCACATTCCGGACATTTCCCGGCCCATTTCAAACTTTCGTATCCACAGTTATTGCAGATAAATATTGTACGACTCTTAGCCATCGATATTACGTTTTTCAGATGAATAACTAAAAGAATATAATACCGGCATAGGAAGTGACCAAAATTATTATTTGATTTTAGCTTCCAATCCGGCAATAAAAAAGCCTGCTTGATCGCTCAAACAGGCTTTTGATAATTTAAACCTTAATGGTGTCTAAAAATCAAGACCTAATGACCAATAATACATTGGTTTCCCTGATCTGAAATAGTTATTTGGCCATGCCACATCAAACCGGAGCAGGATCCCAATAAAATATACCCGGGAACCAATTCCATACCCACTGACCAAATCCTGGAATTGTTTTTGTCCGTTGGGCAGTCTGGATACTCCTCTGAATCCGTCAACATTCCAGATATCTCCGGACTGCTGCCAGGCACTGCCAATATCCAGGAAGGCCGAACCCCGGATGTTAAATATACCAATCGGTGGTAGACCCAACTGCAGGTATTCGATAAGCGGGAAACGGAATTCCAGATTCATCAGGAAAAATCGATTACCCTCCCGTTCGTAATAGATCGCTCCCCGGAGCGGCGTGATATAATCCGAATAAAACACGTCTTCAATCGTCCCCAACCGCCGTCGATCCACATATTTGTAATTTATCCAGTTATCCATCCCACCCAGGAAAAACCGGGTCGCATTTTTACCAAAGCTGGCCCCAAAATACCCTCTGACCGCAAACTGGTATTTCTGACTTAACATGAAATACCGGCGATAATCTACCTTAAAAGTAGTGAATTCCAGGCTAGTGTTATTATATTTTGGACTAAATCTAGCCGATAAATTATATCTCGAGCCACTTACCGGCGCTAACACACCCCACTGAAAACCCCACAAAACATTGTCGTGCACATATTGAATTTCCGGAAGCACCGTGTTTACCTTTTGGACATCCGAATAAAAATCCAGATATTCCAGGTTTACATTATCCCAGATCAGGTTAAAGTCCAGTCGCTTATAACGGTTAAAGGGATAGGAGACGATAAATACGGTACCATAGTTTCGATACCGGATGGCACTGAAATAATAATCCGAGATCAGGTAGACCAGGTGGTATCCCCCGATTCCGAAATTGATTCGGCGCTTCAAATAATAATATAGTACTGAGAAAGTACTGTTGCGCAGATCCGCCCACAGACTGGCATTTAAAAATATTTTGTGATCTCCCAACAGATCACTGAAAGCGAAAGATGCGTATCCCTGAACTCCGAAAAACGTATTATAACCCGCAGCCCCGGTAACAATATCGGGAGAAAATTTTACTTTATATTTTCTGGCGCGATAGTCACCATTTTCATCGACCAGTTTTTCTTCAGGTAGGGTAATAATCTTCGGTTTCTTAGGTGGTTCACTGGTCCGGTAACTTCCAAACACATATCGGCTATAGTCGGCTGGCTGCTCACCTTCCAGCTCTTTTACCTCTTCACCTTTTTTTTGCTGTTCCTCTGGATGTTCTTCGTACCAATTTATCGCATAAACCGGCACATTCTCGGCTCGCCTGGATTTGGCATAATCGGTCAATTCAAGTTTCAGTGGTTTTAATTCCAACGGGTTATTCAACATGTAAATATCAAATCCACCCTGATAAAAAGACGTGTAAACTAACTTGTTTGCATTCTTATCCCAGCCAATTTGCAGGATTCCGGACATGATATTGGTAACAGGATAATACTCAGCCGTCTCAAGATCCTGCAGATAGACATTGAAAATACCACTCTCGTCGGAAATAAAAGCGATCTTTTTACCATCGGGTGAAAAAATGGGAAAACCTTCTTCCCAAGGGGTATTTGTCCGTCTTTCGATTTGTTTGGTCTGGGTGTCCAGAATATAAACATCCCGGTATTCGTAATCATATTCGCCCATATCAAAATCTGCTGGAATCTCATCTTTCGATAAATAATCCCCGCGATCCGAAACAAATGCAATATAACGGCTATCCGGAGACCAGGAGGGTTGATCGTCGGTGAAAATATCATTTGTCATAGCTTCGACGGTATGGGTATTTAAATCAAAAAGATAAATATCACTCTTTTGATTTTTGTTTCCCACAAAAGCGATGCGACTTCCGTCCGGAGACCAGGATGTGGTAAAAGCCCCATCCATTTCCATTAAATATTTTTCACTTTCACCTGAATTAACATCGATGATATAGAGTGCATCCCAGGCACCACTTTTTGCTGTCATGACCAGCTTTTTACCATCCGGAGAAAAGCTCATTCCCGGTCTGAGAAAATGCAATTCTTCAAAACTTTCTGAGCGCTGCCCGTCCACCAGGGTTTTTATTTCCTTTCCATCAATGGCAGACATCAGGTAGACATTCTGATAACCGTTGCGATCTGATATGTAAGCTATTTTGTCTCCCTGGGGAGAAATCGCCGGGCTCAAATTCAGGAAATTATTCAATTTTTTATGATCAGTTAATTGCTTACTGAATTCTTTAGGAACCATCCGGTTGTTTTCTTCCGGGGCATAAAGTTTTCGCAGATACCTGTGCCATTTTTCGGTCAGTCCCTCATAGTCCTGTCCAATGGAAGATTTAAGGACTTGCTGAAAACCAATCCTGCCCCTCGACTTATTCAAGATTTCACCGATTTTTTGTCTTCCGTAAGTTTCGGCAATATAGCGCCAGACCGAGTTTCCGGCCTGATAGGGCATTATATATTCCATATACTGAACCGGCGGAATATAACCGGTCTGAACCGCATCTCTAACGATCATGTCCGTTCGGGTTTCCCAACCAACCGAAGCGAATTCTGCCAACCCTTCCGATACCCAGAGCGGGACAGGTACGACTTCGCCCCGAACCAAGGTTTGGATGGATCCACCATACAACAAATCGTTCATCACCCCATGTACCAGCTCATGATGGATCACATGGCGGAATTGTTCGTACGACCCTTCGAATGGAACGACAATCCTGTTTTTATAAAGTTCGGTAACACCACCGACGCCTTCTTCCAGATAGCTCAGTACCACATTGGTCTGCTGCCAGTCGTTATGCGATTTATAAACGACAAATACGATACGCTCTTTGATATCATAAGAGTAATCCCGACTAATCTGTTCGTAGGCCTTTTCTGCAACCTCGGCGGTAAATTCAGCCAGTTCCTTTCCACCTTCGTAATAGTAAATATCAAAATGTTTACTCTGAATAAAATACCATTCAAAATTTTTGTACTGGACTTTATTCTGACCAAACTGGCCGAATGCTAAACTCGTCAATAAAAAAACAGAAACAAAAGAGAACAGGGACTTAAATCTCATCTTTCCCCCGTGGTGATTCTTTAAACTAAATTTTACTTTAATAATTTAAATTAAAATAAGCGTTAGGGAACTATAATTCAACCCGTTTTAATGTATTTTCGTATTAGATAACGCCTATTCCCATTTATAGACTTAACCATAATTTAAATACGAAGTTCCTTCAATTGTTAGACGGTGGCTTTTACATTTTCCTGCGGTTTAAAATTTAGAATTCTATATCTATTAAAATAATCCGAGCAAACCACGTTTCCAGATCACTTGTCAGAACCGGTTCATAAATTTGATCATACGAGAGGATCGCTCTTAGGTTTCCAGATAATCTTTGTACTTGGTTGACAGAAAACAAACCAATAAATTCAGAAGAAATTTTATAACACAGAAATATCATGAAAATTATTGAAATAGTATTGTTGATTTTTGTTATACTTTCGGGCTGTGCTCAAAAGTCCGAGGTCAAAGAGAAAAAACCCTGGGATGAGATTATAAAGGGACTAGAAGAAACCCTTGCCCTGCCGGAACCGGATAGCATCAAGTATCAGCGAATCGAGAAAATATTTGCAGATAATCGGGTTACCCTCGAGGATTACCGCAATTTTTATCAGGAATATATTGAGCAGGAGCCGCTTAAAAACCTGGCTCTGATTGAAAAGGTAGAATCACTGCTGACCCAGGATTACAATCAGACAGCACGGGAAGAGCGAAAACAAATGGAAAAGCAACCATTACGAGTTACCACCCCAAAGAAAATAAATCAGGATAATATAGATTTAAAAGAAAAACCCGGCTCAAAATAAAAGCCGGGTTTTATTTTTGTGGCATCAATCTTCAGTTAAGCAAGAATCTTATCCAGCTGTTTTTTGGAAACATCCTCAATTTCCGCATGCAGCGATCGATTGTGACTGTCCATAGTAACCACCACCGGGAAATTTTCCACTTCATAATGCCAGACTGCTTCCGGGCTGCCGAACTGTTCTAGGTATACACCCTTCACTTTTTTCACACATTTGGCATAGATCTGAGCGGCACCACCAATAGCATGGAAATAAACTGCTCCATATTTGTGGCATCCATCCAGGGTCTTCTTTCCCATACCGCCTTTACCAATCACACCACGGAGATTGAACCGGCCAATCACATCCGCCTGGTATGGTTCTTCCCTTATCGAGGTGGTGGGACCCGCTGCCATCACTTTCCAATCATCGCCTTCTTTGACCATTACCGGTCCGCAATGGTAAATAATACCACCTTTGATAATATCCAAATCGCCGCCATCATACAGATATCGGTGGACAGCATCCCGACCGGTAAACATGTCGCCATTCAGCATCACCACATCCCCGACTTTCAATTCACGAATCTGTTCTTCACTGATCGGGGTTTTCAAGACTTTAACATTCTTCTGTTTTACTTCCAATTCCGGCAACTTCGTATAATCGATATCGAATTCACCTGGTTTCTGATAAAGCCATTCCTTAACCTTACCTTCCGCATCCATCACCACACCGCGGCGACGATAGGCCCAGCACATATAGGCAATACTGACAAAGTATGATGCCGGCAGCCGATTCAAATAATCAATCTTAATTCCACCCAGGGTGAATTTGCCGCCAAATCCCATGGGTCCGATTTCCAGATTGTTTGCCTCTTGCATAATCTGCTCTTCTAGTTTTGCTAATTCGGGGAGTGGATTAACATCATCCAGCTTGCGTAAAAGTTGTTCCTTGGCATAGGTATAACCCTCGGCACGGTCTCCGCCAATACATACTCCCAAAAATCCAGGACCGCATCCCTTTCCCTGGGCCTGGAATAGTGCATCCAGTATAACCGCACGCACACCTCCCAGATCGCGACCATATTTTTTACCATTGAGGGTAATTGGGAGTTTATACTGGGAACTCATATTCTCGCAACCGCCGCCTTTGAGGATCAGACGAACGTCAAGATCATTTCCCCTGCTTTGCTCAAAATGGAATACCGGGCTTCCTTTTCCCAGGTTGTTACCGGTATTTTTACTGGAGAGAGAATCAACCGAATTTTGACGCAAATAACCAGCTTCGGTCGCTTTTACTACTGCTTCTTCTGCGGTTTTGATAAACATCAACTGATCGTAACCTACCGGACATTTCACATAAAAAGTAATCGTACCGGTATCCTGACAGATCGGCAAAGAACGTTTTTTTGCCAATCCAACGTTCTGCATAATCATATCCATGGCCATTTCCGCCATAGAGTTTTTGGCCTCCAGATTCTTCTTCAGATTTATCACGTTTTCCGCATCCGGTGGAAGATAGGCAGAGGTACGACGAATCAATTCTAAAAGGTTATCACGAAGCATTTCATAACTCATGGAAAGACCTCCTTTTTTTAAAGTCTTTTTTCATTCATAAAATAACAAAATTTAAATAAAATTCAATAGATGTATTTTTTTCATCTGCGTCGAATAAAGTTTCAGCTACAATTCCCAATCAATATCGAGTAACAAGCCAATCATAAGTGCCCGATAATGAATCGGATCCACCTTTTTAAAGAATCCAAATCTGGTATATTGCCATTCAAACCATAATTCCATGCTATCACTTAGATTCAAGGTTGTTCCGATACCGTATTTCAGGGAATAGCCAATATTTAAAGACTCCACTCTCTGGGTAGTAAAGGGATCGAGTTGTCCACCCTCAACATAAGGCTGGGTATTTCGATATAGTGCCGGCGCCACACCACCGATCAGGTAGGGTGATATCCCGGATTTTGCCGGTATGAGATGCAGACGCGAAGCGAAGGTGGCATTGAAAATGATCACATAGGTGCGGAAATCCACTCGTTTATCATCGGTAAAATAGTCGAAATGTATGATGCCCTGAAAAACCAGTCTTTGTCGGTATTGATAAGCCAACCCTGCGTTGATATTTAATCCGTTCGGAGTATTCGCCCCGACAATCTCCGAAGCATCAGGGAAAAGAGAGCCAAAGCCAAATTGAAAACTCCAGGCGGTAGAATCCTGGGAAGTGCTAATTCCGGTTAAACATAACAATAAGAGGAGTACGAGTAAAAAACGATTCATAAACTGCAATATGATTTCATATCCGGATAAAATCTATTTCTTTTTAGCAGGCAAACCAAACGGAGGATTAAAATTATTTATCAGAATGATAGCAATAACAGGCTCCTTTTGCAGAATTTCCAAAATATCATCTGTATTTAATCATCTCGAAATGGAAACCCATACTTTACCGGAGATGAAAATAATACTTCCTTAAAACTCAGGGCATGATTCGCACCATTACCACACCATGGGAAGGGACCTGTGCCCTAAAGCTGCCGGTAAACTGCCCCAAATCCTTTTTCTGCCACAAATCCCGCACTTTGGCTTTTAGGTGAGCCGGGTATCCGATTTCCGTCCAGTTTACCGCAACGGGACTGTCACTTTTGCTCCGGTTGAAAAGGACCACCGCCCGACTGCCATCCTTCATTTCCTTAGACCAGACTTCCAGATCCCCATCGTCCCACACCTTGCGTCCTTGCCGACCCAGCGAATCCTGGTTAACGGCGATGACCTCCTGGTTGGTCAGAATATTTTTGATATCCGCACTCATCGTACGCAGATCGTTCCCAGCCATTAATGGGGCGGCAAGCAGACACCACAGGCTGAAGTGGGCCTGGCTCTCGGTTAGAGTCAGTCCCCCGTTTCCGACCTCCAGCATATCCGGATCATTCCAGTGTCCCGGCCCGGCATAGGATTCCAGACCATCCTGGAGATCGAGGATATAGATCCAGCCCATTCCGCCCCACTCCCGCTTGCAATCCCAACAGTCCTGAATATCGGCGGTGGTGCGCCAGAGGTTGCCCACATCTTTTGCCCATAACCAGGGTTTATTACTTCCCCATTCACAAATGCTGAAGACAATCGGCCGGCCTGAAGCCAGCAGGGCATCCCGCATCAGGGAGTAAGAGGCTTCGGCATTTTGAGTGGTATGAAAGCACCAATCATATTTCAGATAATCCACACCCCAGGCGGCATATTGCCGGGCATCCTGAAATTCATATCCCCGGCTGCCCGGACGTTCCTGGCAGGTTTTTAATCCGGCGCAGGAATAAAGTCCGAATTTCAAACCTTTGGAATGAATATAATCAGCCAGGGCCTTCATACCGGAAGGAAAGCGGTCCGGATCAGGAATAATATTCCCCTCTGCGTCCCTGCCGATCTGCCAGCAATCGTCAATCACAATAAATTGATATCCAGCGTCCTTCATGCCGCTACTCACCAGCGCATCGGCCATTTCCTTAATCAGGGACTCACTCACATCACATTCGAATTTGTTCCAGCTATTCCAACCCATTGGCGGAGTTAGCACCAGTCCATTATCCAGGGCATGGACATTTGAACTAAAAACAACCAGAAACAGAAAAATACCGAGATATAGGCTCCCAAAATACTCCCACATGCCATTAAGTTTCGATTTCATGCTTCTTACCTCATAAATTGGATCAACCAGATTTCTATGAAAATTTAGTTCAGGACGAAGGTTAGTCAAATGTTTCGTATAAACCAATTATCTTGAATTTGAGAGATGCAGCAAAACTCGATCCCCGGTGTAAACTGAGGGCTTTTTAGTATCGCATGGCGACCGAGAATTGGACATACCGTTTTTTCAGATAATAATATTTGAATCCACTGTGATCAAAAACATTATATCCCGATACCTGAAAATCAAATTCGGCATCTTTGAAGGGCACTTTAAAACCACAGGAAACATCCATATCATTGTAAGCAGAGATCTCTTCGGTCAAAATATTATAATCCCGATCGTAATACCAGGCTACGCTGGTACCTTCGTAAAAAAAGGTCGAGGTAAGATAGAGACCCATGGGAGAATAAAAGCCCAGATTGATACTTAAATTTTCCTTTGGCTTGTAGGAGTAAAGGAGTGGATTTGTCACATCAATTTTGACAAATGCGGCTCCCAGGCTGAACCAGTTAAGGAGCTGATTGAATTTAAAGGAAGTCTCAATCCCCCTGGTTTGATTTCGCCCGACCTGAACTGAAGCGATCAGATCGTCGAAGGGACGGGTTAGGAGTTTATTGTAAACCGTATTGGTGAACAGGGCAAAGGAAAAATCAAGCGTTCGGTAAATGGTGGACTTGGGAAAATAGGTCAGGGATATTCCCAATTCAGCCGAATTATTGTACTCCGGTTTTAATTTTTCAAAGGTAGAATCGGCACCGGATAATAAAGCAAGATCCTGTACATAAGCGTTTTCACGCAAGGAAGGATATTTCACATTTTTCCCATAATTGAAATAGGGAGATAATTTCCATTGCTCCAGGTTATAATTTACCTGTGCCCCGGTGGTTACCGTCCCATCCTGATTTCCTGAGGCGACAAAATCGCCCCTCAATCCCAGGTAGGTTTTCCAGGACAAAATGGGCAAATTCTTCAATTTATCCCGGAATGAAATTACCCCGGCTACGCTTCCCCGGTTATCGTAAATAAAGCCATGATAAAGTCCGTTTTCAAAACCATAATCCTTTACTTTGGAATCGTTTAGAAGATCGTCATGATAGTATTCCGTTAAAAACTGAAAATCTACGGTAGGAAAAATTATTCTTTTTGCCAGCCGAAGATTTGTCTGATTGGTGATGTAAGAATTGATAAATTCGGAAGTGCCGGTTTGTTTGCGCACTATTTTATCCCGGGCAAAAAGGTGATTTACACTTATTTCAAGATCCCGAACCCCTAATAGTTCTCCCTTAAATGAAGTAGCGAACAAATAATTCCGGTATGTACTTTCCCAGGACGGTTTTTTATAATCATAAAGATATTCAATAAAATAGCTGCTTATTTGACTTTGACGACCATAATAGGAAAGATTGACCATATGGTTTTGTTTGGAGGTGGTGATACCTTCGCTTCTTGTTTTCTCACTGAATCTTTCTCCGGGAAAGTATTCAATTGTGGGGGAAAGAGTACTGGCCTGGCCAAAATAACTAAGTATTAATCGCTTTTGCAGTGGATAGCTGACGTTGCTGATCAGATAACGGCTATCAAAACTTCCCATCTTCCCCTTAACATAAAAACTGGGTTCGGTTTCCTGGCGGGTTTTTATGCTCACTACACCGCCAAACGCACCCTGGCCCAATAAGGCAGAATTTCCACCCTTTAAAATTTCAAGAGATTCGATGCTTTCCACCGGAATTATTGAAAGGTCAGCCGCATTATCGCTCCTCACATTATTGATCAGGATACCGTCCAGGTAAACATTAACCTCATCCGCATCACTACCCCGAATCTGGATTCGGCGTCCATCCAGATCATTACCCTCAATCCGAATGGCCGGTAAGGGTTTTAGAATATCACTGATTTCGCTACTGCCATATTGCTGGATCTCCTGGTAATCCACCGTACTCTTTGCCAACGGAATATCCTGTTTCAAAATATCGATTCTCTCCGCACTCACTACAATTTCATCTCCCAGTTCTAAACTCTTAGATTTGAGATATATAGTCGATCCGTTTTTAAATTGTCTGAAGCGGATATTATAGGTCTGATAACCCAGATAGCTGACTATCAGTGAATCGTCCATTGCGACCTTCTTACAGAACAGTTGAAAGGTGCCATCGGTATCGGTGACCGCCCCACATGCTCCGGAAGATAAATAAACGTCGGCTCCCTGAAGCGGATCTTCGCTTTGAAAATCTACTACCTGGCCGCTTATCCGTATATTCTGTGCCTGTAGAAAAATAACTGAAGTAAAGAGTATGATAAATATGTTTATTATTTTATGCATGACACTAAATTCTCTTCTTAAAAACCGGGATCAAATAACAAAGGATCCGGTACCATCTTCGACGTTTTGCCAATGATATGATGGATATGTCCCTCATAATCCTCTGCCTGTAATTCGTAGCTTTCGGTGTATAAAAACCATTCGAACTGATAAACGAGCGGGATAATTGCCTGATAATGGCCCTCAATTCCACCATTCGTTTCAATCAAATGCAACGGATAGGTAAAGTAATAGGAATTAGGGTTATTTGGTTGAGTATAATAAAAGGAAGCTTTTACTTCTTTTATATCGTTTACCCCCTGATAATCAACAATTATTGCCTGACAGATCTCCTGCGGTTCACCATCTAACCCCTTATACAATAATAAAGAATTTTGTTCAATGATCGGGGCGGCATATACCAGTTGAAAGTCTAACCGGGTTGGTTCAGGATAAATAATAAACGAAGTATTTAACGTCTCGTAATTGGGGGCAGATATAGCCACCGGCACGGGTTGATTCCGATCCTCGGCTGCCCCTAAAATATATTGTACCTGATATTCTCCGTATATATCGGTGCTGGTGGTCTGAATTCCAATCTGGACAAGGGCGTCTTCAACCGCCCGGTCGGTAAAGACATTTTTTACTTCACCATAAACCCTTACCGTATTATTCAAAGGTTTTACATCATAGTTATAGCCGGTTATTTTTTCACATTGAAGGAGAAACAATATTGGGGAGATTAACAGCAAAATCAGGATAATTTTGCGTAGATACATGTCCTTCTTTCCAAACTTAAAAACAAAATTCAAATATTAAAATATGATATTCTTACTTTTAAATCAAATATTAATTAAAACTTACCGGTGAAAGATCAGGTTTTAGACTGAACCGGTTGATTTAATTTCTTCATTACCTGGGTTAACCGCATCGCACCGACTTCCAGTAACAACCATACAGATAACAGACCAATTATCTCGGTTGTTTCCGGTTGTTTGAAAAACAGTATGATCGCCCAGAGTACTCCTAAGAATCCGGGAATGATACCAAAATAGAGTAAGGCTCTTTGACCAATTTTATGCCTTTTCTCAAAGGTAAGCGAAAATATTAAAATGTTCAGCACCATTAACATGGTAACAAATACGCTGGAAAAAAGTAAATAGTTACTCATCATATTTTTTTCTCCTCGATCATTAAGTCAAACCTTTGAAATGCAGGTTATCCTTATCCGATCAGCCGTTGATCTTTTATATGAAAGTTCAATGAGTAAATCAACCGCCGTCTTCACCAGTATTAACGACAGATGCAGAGAAAATTTTATTTAAAAATCCCGGATAATTCCGACTCTGTTCTTTTAAAATTTGAACGGAGAAATTTTATACTCACACGACGACCAACTAGGAAAATAATTGTTCTCGGTAATTTGGGTTATTTCCCCATCTACCGGATTTAAACTCCACATATCCCTTCCCGACGCGGTAGCATGAATAAAAACGATCTGACTGCCATCCGGGAGATAAGAAAGATGATAGGGAGCACCGGTCGATATAGATTCAATTAATTTTCTAAAATTTGAACCATCAGTATCAACCTCAAACAAATCTGTAATCCATTGATTCTGCCTGATGCTACTGAAAGAGAGCACAATTTTACTCCCATCGGGGTGCAGAGAAAAATCATTTATATGATCAGGTAAAGAAACAGTTAACACTCGATCAACCCTTTGTTCTTCGATGTTTACCATATTTATACCAGAAATATCATTTGCCTGATCGTCAAAACAGTAATAGAAATTATTCCCATTAACCGTTTGATAAGCTAATCGTGAATATTCCGGGGCGATGACAAATTGCAACGACTGGGTATGGATATCAAAAAGATACAATTCCCCCATTTCCGCGCCTTCGACATACTTGAAAAAAACCAACTTTCCGGGAAGATTGGACCAGTAATAATTAACTCTTTCAAAATCACTGAAAGATTCCGAATAGATTTCTTTTTTATTTGAGCCGTCTACTTTCATCAGCATAATTTTTCTTTCATGGGTAGTATAATTTGCGTTCATATAAAGGATCGATTGGCCATCCGGCGAATAGATCGGATTAAATTTATATCCTTCTTCATCAGCTAATAATTTTGACTGGTTATTCAGAAGATTAAAAACAAATAATTCAGTATCGTAATCTCCTGGACCAAGATAAATTGAATAAACCAATTTAGGTTTCTTAGGCGACCAAACTACCTGAATTACCACACCCTCAACCAACAACCTGTGATTTATCCTGCCAGTATCAAATAAAAATAAATTTCCAATTCCTTCGGAAATACAGGCAATTTTATATTCTGGAGTGTATTTAATTCCGGTCAAGTTCTTTTCGCAACTCATCAGTAAAAATAAAATGGAGATAATGGAAAATAAAATTTGCAATTTTATCCGGACCATTTTCAGACCCTCCTTATAACTAAGGTGAAAAAAATCCTGAATGAAAAAATAATACTAAAGTAAGCTTTTTTCATGGCCAATTGTTTTTATTCTGTTCCTTTTATTCAATTAGAATTCAGATTAAGTGCTGTTACAATTTGTATGGGGAAATTGCAAACAAATACGAGCCACCGGTAAACGGATCGCCTTCAGTAATTTTGGTAATTTTTCCATCTGCCAGATTTAACCCCCACATTTCTCTTGCTGAAATGGTAGCATGTATAAAAATAATCTGACTGCCATCCGGGAGATAAGCCGGATCGTCATATAAATCATCAACTCCGGTCGATTCGGTTAGTTGTTCTAAATTTGAACCATCGGTATTCACCTGATACAAATCGCGTACCCAGGCATTTTGCCTGATGCTGCTTACAGATAACACAATTTTACTCCCATTGGGATGTAGGGAGAAAGTATTTATCCAATCAGGCCGAGACATTGTTAATATCCGAACCTCTTTCTGTTCATCGATGTTTACCTTATTTATACCACAAATATTATTGGCCTGATCGCTAAAACTATAGAAAAAATTTTTTCCATCTATTGTTTTGACATGGGAATTGGAATACTCCAGTCCGATTATAAATTGCATAGATTGAGTATTGATATCGAAAAGGGATAATTTCTCCTGCATATAGGTTGGGTCATACTGAGCAAATACCAGATAACCTGGAATACCTGACCAGTGATACTCAAGAGGAGGATCACCAAAAGATAGAGTATAAAGTACCTTTTTATTTGCGCCGTTCTCATTCATCAGGGTCAATTTTATCTCACTAGTAGAATAAATCCTGTTAAAATATAAGATAGATCGTCCGTCCGGTGAAAAGGCAGGATCAATTTTGTACCCTTCTTCATCTGCTAACAATTTTTTCTGGTTATTCAGTAGATTATAACCATATAAATTAGTATGGTATTCAGGTGGATCAGGTTGAATTAAATAGACTAATTTTGCTTCAGTGGGTGACCAGTTTATCTGATAAACCACACCCGTAACCAGAAGCTGGTGATTTATTCTTTCAGTATCGAACAGATACAAGTCTCCGATTCCTCTGGGAACACAGGCAATTTTATATTCCGGAGTGTATTTGATTCCGGTCAAGTTCTTTTCGCAACCGGTCAGTAAAATTAAAAAGATTAAGATGGAAAATAATATATGCAATTTGATCCTGTCCATAAAATAAATCCTCCCTTTAAAAAGATATTAATATTTTTTTATATGAACAAAATAAAAATTAATCCTGTCAATGTTATTGCTCAGCACCCAAATCCTTCAAAAGTTTAACCATCTCCTGGTCGTCTTCCTTTTCTGCCAGGCTCAGCGCAGTGGCACCATCCTGTGCCGCAATATTCAAATTTGCACCCTTGGAAGCCAAAAATTTCACCAGATCCGGATTATTATTCCGTGCAGCCATCATCAGACAGGTATACCCGGCCGCCCCTCCTTTATCCGGTGCTTCATCCACATTCGCTCCCTTCTCCAGCAAGAGTTCGGCCACTTCGGTGGTTACGCTACCTCGCAGTACGCCTATTATGCTGTTGGTAAATGCGGTAATGCCTTCGTCGGTCTTTAGCCGAACATCCGCTCCTTTATCCAACAATAATTGCACCAGTTCCAGGGACTGCTGTGCTGCTCCGGCTAATGCCGTAGAACCTTTTTTGGCCTGGATATTCACCTTTGCTCCGTTATCCAGGAGGTACCTGGCCATATCGGCTAATCCGTAATTACAGGCCAGCATCAGCGCAGTAGTGCCGTATTTCGGATCCTGGTAATTTACGTCTGCTCCGCTCTCAACCAGGGATTTGAGCGCTTCCATATCCTGATACATCGCGCTCTCGATCAGTTTACTGCCATCCTGGGCAAAATTTGGTGAAACTGATAAGAAGAGAAGAAATAAAGCGAGTACCACAGTTTTAATGATATTCATAAATCACCCCATCAGTTTAGATTATCTAAAAATATTTATCTAGACTACAAAATGATCTTCATAGAATGGGATGTATATTTTTTCCCCTCCCAACCAGAACCGTCGCTATAAGGCTTATTTAAAAAATCCATTAAATTTTAAAACCGGAAGCCTATTCCAACCTTGAATGTCTCATGTGTCAGAGGGGCCTCGGAATTAACCGGCCAATACATTTTACCCTTCATACCGGTGTAAATCAGATAACTGGTTCCTGCCCGAAGTGCGGCATACATGATGGGGCCAAAGGTTGGGGAAAGATCCACAATTTCTTCGGCAAACTGGGTAACTGCCTCCATGCCTACTCCCTGCACCAGGCTGCCTCCGAGCCACTTCCAGAACAGGAATCTGGGATATACCACCGAGATTTCATATCCGGCTATCAGAGAAACAGATTTGTACAAAGACACATCAATCCCGGCTTCCGCCGACCCGCCGAAGCGGTATTTGCCTTCTATCCTGCTTAATTTGTCCGATTCAACCATGGGAATAAACGAGGCCGTGTCAGCTTCAAACTTGGTCCAGCCAAATTGAAGCAAGTGATAGGGGAAAACCACAACTTTGGAAAATTCATAACCATAGGCATCGCGACTTCCCATTCCGAAAGAGTGCATCTCCGCTTTAATGTTACCGACTTCTTCAGCTTCATCAAAATTCTTCAGATGCCGGGCATACTTATTCAGGAAAACATAATTGTCTTCCAGCCGGAATGGATTCTCTTTCAGCGCACGACTCCCCAATTTTATTTCACCATAACCGATAGCAGAGAAGTCGGTTTTAAAATCCTTGATGTCCGGTTTGGAATCGCCATAATTCAATTCAATATAAGGATGGGAATCTTTCATCCAGCCTTCCGGGCCAAAATAATCCCACCGACCCTGGAAATGACCGGATTGACTTGAATTATTGGCACCAGCATAAACCAGGCTGACCAGAAAAAATATGAGGGTGAGATAAACGCTTCTGTATTGCATTTTTTTCTCCTTGCCTTGAAAATACCGTTCAAACCTATTAATAATTTAATTAAAAACCAAAAAAATGACTACCGATATTTCAGCAAAAATGTTACGGGGATTATAATTTTAGTATGAAATAAAAAAGCCCGGTTATCTGCCGGGCTTTTCTGGTTAGGGAAAAAGGCTAGTTTTATCGAAGTAAACCAATGGTAAAAACAACTGCCTTATCATTATAATCGTTAAAAGTAATGATGTAATCCAGATTTAACAGTACCTGAAAGTTATAGGTGCGAAAGATACGTAAACCGCCATTGGCGGTCACCTCAAATCCATCACCACTTTTGTTATTATCATAATTTAAGAAATCCTCGTGGCTCACCCAGTGAAAGCCGAATGCCCCACCCAGATAAGGACATACATCGGTTTTGGTAAATAAATAGGAAGAGTAAACATTGGTAGCAAATCCCTTTCGCGCAGCAAAGTGAGTTCCCACGGTTACCTGGTTGATTTCATAACCAATGCGCAGATCCAGGGTAAAGGATTTATCTTCATCATCGTAGCCCTGGGTGGGATAAAGATAACCAAAATTGATACCCCAGTATTTGCGGGCGGCTCTTCGACGGGGAGTGGCCGTTTCGGCCTCCATAATGTTATCGACCTTGGCAGTCTGGTTAATCGCCTGACCGGTTACGATACTGGCAGCCACTCTTTTCATCACCACATCCATATCTTCCAGCTGCATGGAGGAAACATTATCCGATAAAACAGACTGGCCCGAGGCGACATCAATCAACATGTAGTGGAAGATAATTTTGGAACCCAATTTACTGAGGTTCCCTAACACAACCTTCTGGGCCGATAATTTTTTACCGATCTCAACCGCGCAAGCGACCTCGCTGCAGGCTTTTTCCCCGGTGGCCTGGTACGTTTGTTCTTCCGGGATTAGCGTAAAGTGATTGGATTGGGCTAACTCCTGCCGCAACAGACTTTCCAGAGTTTGAATTGTCTCGCTGCTTAAGCCGGTCGCACTGAATGGCAAAATGGCCAGACTTTGTTTGGCATTCTCGGGTTGCTGACCATAAGAGATACTTGACAAAGCAAGCATTAAACTGAAAAGAAGAAAAACAGCAAATCCGGATTTCTTTAAGGATACATATTTTCTCATCTTACCCTCCTCGGTACATTATTGGTGAATTCTATTTGAAATATTATCGACCAATTTATTATTAAAAAAGATGTATCTCTTAAAAATGCTAAAGCTAATTTATTGAAAATTTCTTCATTACGATATTAAAATAGTTTCAGGAAATAACAAATCATAAAATGAAATTAACTGAGAACCGATGGGTGGTTCCCAGATCATCCCAAAAGGGGGTAATGCCATAATCCAGCCGGATGGCCGAGCGTACAAATCCAATACCCAGGGTAAAATTCCGGGCTTCGTATCCGATCAGGTAGCCACCCCGTAAGGCAATCTGATTCCAGATCAATAGTTCGCTTCCCAGGTGAAAGCGAACATTTTCCGAAGATGGTTTTACCACATCTGCGGCAAGTAACGCGGTAACCGATTCTGATTTTACCGGCAGATTGTACAAAAAACCAAGCCGGGCGATAACCGGTAAGGTGGTCTCCTCATTCTGAAATTTCCCCATTTTACCCAGGTTTTGCAAAACTGCTCCGACCTTCAGATTTTGAAAGGGTGTCCGGTAGGTAAGCCCCAGGTCAGCGGCAAAGCCGGTGGCGGACTCCACATAGATCTTCTCAAAAAGATATTTAACCGTTACTCCGGCATTCAGATTATCGCTCATTCGCCGGGCATAGGAAATACCGGCAGCGAGGTAGTGCGCACTGGCGGTTTCCAGCGGATCGGTTGTGGGCACATCCGCCCGCACCTGAATATCCCCGATGCTAAAACTGCGCAGATGAAATCCCCAGGCAGAATTTTTTCGAACCAGAGAAAGGGCGGCAAATTCACCCCGGATATCGAGAATCCATTCATTATGATTAAACAAAACATTGGAGTGCTTGGCAGCGGCCAGACCGGCCGGATTCCAATAGACAGCCGATGCATCTTCGGTAACCGCGGTATAGGCTTCGCCCATACCGACTGCCCGGGCATCAACCCCGATTTTCAAAAAGGACAAACCGGTTTCACCTTTGTTTTTACTGGCGGTAAAACCGGTGCTTACCAATAACGAAATCAAAATCAAAACAATTGATACTTTCATAATTTTCCTATTTCATTCTCTCTGATTTGCCTACCCATAATTTAATACTATCTGCCTTATAGCTGTATTCCTATTTAAAAAGAAAACTGCCAGGTAAAAATATGACTGGCGCCTTCATCCACTACTGAAGCCACAAAAGCATAGTTCAAAACTGCCTTGACCCGGGAGTACTGATCAATTACCAGGCCGCCGCCAAAGGTAAGATGGTCATTATCGTAGCCGATCCGGCCGGCCACACCCGGGATGGTAAATTCCAGTCCAATATGATTTTTTTCTTCACCCGCCGTGCTCCACTCAAAATCGTAGGCCACCCGCGCCCAGCGAACCGGACTGATGTAATAAAATCCGAGCCGGCTGGATACCGGAAAAGCATTATCCCGGTCAATGCCACGGTCGAAAATATTATTGGTATTGGACTTCAACTTGCCATTGATGTCTTTTACCTGAAATCCCAGCGACAGATCGTTATTCACCCGAAACATGGCTCCCAGGTCCACGCTGAAACCTTTTCCGGTATAATCAAAATCGGGGTCGGATAAAGTTTCCCGCAGATATTTAGCACTTACGCCAACCGATAAACGATCCGGTATGACCATCGACCCAAAGGAAAAATAGATGGCGTGCTGACCATGATCGACCTTGCCGGTTTCCACCCCGTGGGAATCAAAACTCTTTATATCCCCTACCCCGCTGAAAATCCAGCCAATGGAAAAGCCTGCCTGTGGTTTAATGGGCGTGGAGAGACCCACATAGGCAAACCGGCGATCCAGGGAAAGAAAACTGTAGGAAAAATTTGCCGATAACTTTTCCAGATAAGGTAAGGCAGCGGGATTGTAATAAAAACCAAAACCATGATCTGCCGTCGCCACCTGGGCATTTCCCATAGCAATCGCCCGGGCACCCAAACCCAGACGAAGATAGGCACCGGCATAGCCACCATTCCCCTCTGCGAGTACAAGGCTGACATTCGACACCAACATTACCATAACCAAAAACGATACAAAATAAATGACACGATTCAATTTCATCATTTCTTTTCCTTAATTAATCACCACAATTTTGCCCCAGGAGATTTTCCCTTCCACTTTCGCCCGGAAGAAGTACACCCCGTTATCCACCATCCGGCCGTTGTTATCCCGACCATCCCAGGTGGTGGACCGGTCGTAAGAATTCTGAACAGGTGCAAATTCCTGTTTGCTGATTGAGATTACCTTTTCCATGGCAAAATTATAGATATCGATATTCACTTCACCGGCCTGTGAAATATCATACTGGAAGCGAAGAATAGTACCGCGTTCCGGTGAAAAAGGTGTAGGATAAGCATAGACAGCCGGATCTTCCCGCTCCCGGGTGGAAACAAAGCTGCGGTAAATTGTCCAGGTGTAACCATTATTGGCGGTTGAGGCCAGCCCATCTGCACTGCCCACCCAGAGCTGGTGCTCACCGTTTTCACCCGGTGAGGTGGCTACCGAATAAAATTTATCCGTCAGCAGCTGCTCACCGCTGGTCCGGTCGATAATGGCCGGAAATTTAAACCAGGTCTGGCCGTTATTGATACTTTTATAAACACCCTTTTCCGTGGCGACATAAACGGCCGAATCGTAAAAAGCGATGTAGCGGGCAAAAGTACCGTCACTCAGTTCATCCTTTAAGAATATCTGCCAGGTGCGCCCGCCATCCTGGGTCATACTGATGGCATTGTATTCATCGCCTCCGGTACTGAGGGTTACGGCCCAGGTGCTGTTATTCCAGGAATTATGCGCCAGAGCAATACACCAGTTTCCGGAAATGCCACCGGGCTCTGGGATCTGATCCGGACCGACATAGAAACGCTCCCAGGTTTGTCCGCCATCGCTGGATTTGCTGATTCCGCCGGCAGTGCCTATCCAGATATTACCACCCTCCGCCATGGCAGCGAATCCGCGGTGATTCAGATAATCCAGTGAACTGAATGGCTTTCCGTCGGTGGTAATCACTTCCCAGGTTTGGCCTTTGTCCAGTGAACGCCGTACCCCACCGCCAAAGCTGGTAATCCAGACCTGGGTATCGAGGATGGCGATATCGTAGGTAATATTCTGAACCCGGGTGGTGGTCGGTTTCATCCCACCCATGGTATCGGTCCGGGCGTCCTTTGGTTGAGGTATATAAACCCATTCCGAGCTGCCGGGGGAGAGATAGCGCAATCCACCGCCGATATCCAGGGTTTCATCATCCTGAACGGTAGTATCGTAACCGGTGGCAATCCAGATGGTACTATCCGGGGCAATGGCCAGGGCGCTGATACCCCCTTTACCGCCGTAATTCCCGGGGGTATAGTTTTGCCAATGTTCTCCCAGATCGGCAGTTATACTCAAGCCATACCCGGTGCCGGCATACAAGTTGGAACCGGACCAGATGAGATCGGTGATCCCATTGCCCACCAGTCCACTGCGGTCCGGGTTGAAGGTTTGCATCTGGAAGTCCTGCACAACCTGAGAAAAAGTATCTGTACTTATAAGAAGAAAAATAAATATTTGGAGATACAATATTTTTAGATTCATTCGAAAAATTTAACTCCTGTTAGTTAATCACCATGATACTATCTACCAAAACAGTGGAAATTTGACCTACCTTATCTTTCGCATAAATGGATAGTTTGTATTTTCCAAGCAAAGCATTATCAAACAGCAAAATTGTAGAGGAATAAATACCATCACCTGCCACTAAATCACCTGCATATTGCAATTGATTCGGATCACCCAAAAATGGCAATCCATTGTCCCACATATATAATGGATTGCCACCATTAGCAAGTGAACTGTCTGGTTTAAGAGAGAAATAATAGACTTCATCTATATCTGACAAGCCCTGATGGTCTTTTACTCGTATAGTAATTAAGGTATCAATTGGATTTGATCCGGTTGCGGGACGTGTCAGAGTGTCGGGAACCTGGGAATCCCAAAGTAATGGAGGATTATTTTCAAAATAGACATTCTTAATAACCGCATTAGAAAAATCTCCGACTCTATCAACCGCCAGGAATTTTAATTCATACTCTCCTTTTTTACCTGCAGTATAACTGGAATCGATGGAAGCACTAAATACCGGTGAATTGTCCATGGGATTGAAAACCGTATCCTGAAAAACCGGAAAAGAAATGACCGAATCGTATCCCTGGATCAGCACCCAGAGAATGTCTTCCAAACCATCATTGTCATTTACGGTAAACAAAATATCGGTCGGTTTCATTCCCGAAACGATGCTATCCGGAAAGGAGACATTCAAAATTTCCGGTACCTGATTAGGAAATACTTCCATTTCACTGGACGGGCTCTCCTTTTCCGAGCCATCTTCGGATGTCGCCTTAATTTTTGCTGAATAACGCCCATCGGGTATTCCGGATTGCGATCCGATAATGACAATCGAGTAAACCTGATCGAATGCAATCACATCTCCGGAATTTTGATTCTGCACATCGCCATCGTCGTACATGGTAAATGCCCGGGTCAAAGCCCCCAGCGAGTCGGTGATCTGCAACTGCACCTCCGCAATTCCGGCATCACCATCCGGGTGAGTTACCTTAGCGGTAAACAGCACCGCTTTATCGGAAGTGGAGCTCAACACGGAGGGGATGGTCACCGCCCCAATATCAAAACTCTGGGTGGTACCGATAACTTCCTTTTTCTCCTGGCAGGATAGCAGAAGAAAAATAATAATGAACAGGATAATACCTGCATGGTTGAAAAATTTTTGCATCCATTGTCTCCTTCACAGCATGGAAAATATTACTGAAATATTTTTTAAACATGATTGTTGCTTTGGCTCTGAACTCAAGCAGATTGTCATTGCGAGGAGTCCCGCAGCTGTTGGACGACGAAGCAATCTCCTTTAATAGTTCAAGAAAATGAGATTGCTTCTCCCGCAACGGCGGGATCGCAATGACAATCAATTAATTATCAAATAATATTTTCTTAAGATCAATTATTTATACCTATTTTTTCGGATTAAAACAATAATCATATTCTTTTAATCTTAATCATCCTCTCGCACTGTCCTAATTAAAGGCAGATCGGGTAAAAATTATAGTATTTTTTTTAGTACCAGTACGCTCCACTCATTTTCGGTTAATCTCTCCAACAGTTCGAATCCGTCCTGAATCACCTCATCCATGGCCGGTTCATCTGACTGTAAAATGCCAGAAATGATCAGAATACCATTTTGCTTTAAATATTTTTTCAGGACCGGTATCAGCGCAATCAGGGTATTTCGGTTGATATTGGCCAGGATAAGATCAAATTTCTCACCCGGTATCACCCGTTCATCCCCCAGCCGGAATTCGATACCATCAACCTGATTTAAACCGGCATTATGGATGGCATTCTCAATCGCTTCCGGCTCGATGTCAAATCCGAAGATCCTTTTAGCTCCCAGCTTCCTGGCCAGAATCGCCAGAATTCCCGAACCAGTGCCGGCATCCAGAACGGATATTTCCCCCTGGCAATATTTTTCCATCGCCCGGATCATCAGTTTGGTGGTTTCATGACTGCCGGTGCCAAAGGCCATCCGGGGATCGATCTGAATCAGTAAGTCGCCCTTTTCCAACTCCGGCAGATCCCAGGGGGGTGCCACCCGGATATGTTCTCCGATCTGCAACGGTCGGAAGTGCTTTTTCCACTCACTGTTCCAATCTTCCGATTCATGGGAGGTAACCAGCAGCTGATCCGGCTGCATATCCGGATTCAGAGATGTCACCCGGTTACACAATGCGGCAAGTTTATGCCTGCCCTGTCCGCCATCCAGGTAAACCAACCAGGTATCCTCGGAGAATTCTTCCACTCCGTTGCAACCTTCAGCAAATAGCACAGTGGAGAGAATATCTTTATCAAAGCCTTTTAAATTCATCCGAATCTGGTAATAGGTTTTATTGTCCTTGCTCATGCCAATAGTTTTATTGTTTCGCTGAACCGATCAGGGGATCAGTTCATAGATAACTTTACTTAATACATCCCCAACTGCCTTCAGACTGGCGGGAGAACATTTATCCGGGGTATCTTCCAGGGTATGCCAGTAGCGATGGCTCTCATCCGGATATTCAAAATCGATAATATCGATGGCCGGAATCCCGCCTTCATTTAAAATGACATGGTCATCAAAAATGTAATGCTTTACATAGGGATAAAACTGGCTAACGCCCAAATTGGCAGCGGCATCCCACACCAGCTTTACAACCTGAGGTGCATACTGCTGGGAGTAGCCCTCGATGGGAATATCCAGCTGGGCATCGCCAATCATATCCAGCAGGATGGCAAATCTGGGAAAATACTTTCGATTGTTATCCACAAAATAGCGGGATCCCAGGCAGTAGTTATCCAGATCGCCTTCGCTTCCGTAATCTTCCCCATCCAAAAGGACCAGATCAACCCCTACCGGCGGAGGAGATTTTTGGAATTGCCGGGCCAGTTCCAGCAGCACCGCTACCCCACTGGCCCCATCATTTGCCCCGAGAATCGGGGTATCAAAATTTTCCGGCGAATCCTGATCCGCCATAGGACGGGTATCCCAGTGGGCGCAGAGCATGATGCGGGATTTATTCTCCGGCTGGAAGGAAGCGATCACATTGGTCATGGTCAGGGAAAACCCTCTCTGGAGGTCGTAATGCATAAATGGCTGGAGTGTAACCTGTCCGCCAAATTTCTCCATTTCTTTTTGAAGATAGTTTAAACAAGCTTTGTGCGCCGCAGAACCCGGATTCCGCGGTCCGAAGTCGGTCTGCCGGGTCAGAAACCGGAAGGCCGAATCCGCATTAAAATTCCCTTCGGCCAAGGCATTCCCGGAAAAAATGGTCATCAAAACCCAAATAAGTATTTTCATATAATTTTCTTTAATCTGCTCTCTGTTGGAATTCTACATTTTCATGGCGATTTGGTTCATCTTATAATTACAAATAACTAAATCCTAGCGAATAGCGATATTCACATTTACCCCAAATTCAAAATAGGAGTATTTACCGGTACGTTTGTTCTCACTGGAGGAATACTCAAAAAACATCGATCCATTAACTTTCTGACTAAATTTATAAGTAACCGAGGGCCTGAATTTGAGCGAACTGTTCTTTTCCTGTTCCACAAATCCTTCATTCTCAAACCCCTGTCTTTTGGAAAAAGAGACATCATTGTTGGTGCCCACCGAAAGACTAAATTGCATTTCATTTTTCAACCGCTTGTTTTTCAGGAAAGGCAGTGGGATTCGAAATCCGGTTGATTTGGAAAATGACATGGTGATATCGATTCCGGACCGGAGTGACTTATTGTCTGCACCTGTTGCAGTATAACTGTAGATGGTACTCTTGGAATACCGGACCGAGGCGGTGACACCCCACTTGGTATTGATATTGATACCCAAGAATGGCGAATAATTGTTTGAATATCCCCAGGCCGTTTTAATTTTCTCTTCTCCATCGTACCGGACGGTTTCGTTGGCCTTGCCCGTGCGGGCATGTTCCAGCTGAATGGTATTGGCATATTTCTTAAAAAAGAACCAGTTCTCAACCCCGGTGAGCCGGAGCTGCCAGTCCGGGACAAATTCATACCAGGACTTTTGATTATTATCCGGATCATCCCCCACAAAAAAGTAAGTGGAGGCAACATTCTCGTTGGTCTGTTGATTGTTCTGGGTCCGGTCTTTGGCATAATTGTATTTGAATGAGGAAGACAGATTCTGAATGATATCAAAATTCAGGTTTCCGGCAATATTCTTACTGTTTTTGATCCCGGGTAATCGGGGAAGTTTGCCAAAGGTTGTATCCGTACCCACTCCCGGCTCTTTGGTAAAGCCCAGCTGGTATTTTAGCGAAGGCATATCGGTGATATTGAAATAGCTGTAGTCGTCCTGAATCCGGTAATCGACGCTTACACTTTTCCAGGCATTGAAAAATTTCCAGACCAGCAGTATTGGATTTATCGCCTTGATTTTGCTAAGCGGACTGGGACCGCCCTGTTCCTGACCTTCGCCTTCCTGTTCTCCCTCTCCCTCTTCCTGTTGCTCTCCCGATTTTTCCTTGTCCTGCTGTCCACCGCCTTCGCCGGTTTTCTTTTGCAGATTTTCTTCGGAACCCTTCTGGGCATTTTCTTCTTCCTGTTGAGATTGGCCGCTGCGGCGGGCCCCAACTCCGGGCGGACGGGAGGTTCTGGTATTTCTCTGCCCCAAGGTGGTGATTACCTTGGGATTGTAGATCTTGTTGGCCAGTTGAGATGGTTGAAGACTAACGTTAAACTGTTTGGTAATCTGGGACCGGCTTGATTTTTCATTGGTATTAAAATTACTGAAACTGTAGTTAAAATTGGCGTTATACTTGAAGCTCTGATTGATCCAGCTAAACCATTTCGGGTTATAGTTAGCGCCAAAACTCTGATTCATCACTTTATCGACCCCAAAATCGAATTTGGTGATAATGGCATTTACCAGATCGGCAGCCCGGTAACCCTTCTGCTGGGCATCGGATTGGTAATCCCGCCGAAAATCAAGATTCAGGCTCGGAAAAAGACTGTAGCCAATTGAATAATCCCGGCTGGAAGTGGTTCGCACCGTCGTTGTCGGATTGGTCTCCAGTCGGGCCCGCCGGCTGGATTCATCATCGTGGATACCGACATTGAATCGCAATGAAGATGGAGTATAGGCCATCTGCTGATTGGCCAGACCGCGAATGATGGGCCCGTTGCCCAGCCAGCCGAAAGGTTTGAATGTGTTTTCCCGGCCAAAGGGCACATTAATCTGTACCCGGCCGCTGAGCGAAGTGCTGTTGTTCAGCGCATTCCGTTCGTCACTGGCCTTCTTTTCACTCCAGTCCACATCAAAAGTCAGCATATCCACCGAGTATTTCAAATACCAGGGTGTGCGCCCGGTACTCCGGCGCGAAACGGTGGTTCCCAGCGATTTGGTTTCGCTCAACCGTGAATTTTCTTCCAATACCGGATCCAGTGTACTCATCCCGAAAAACTGTTTCACCTTCTCGTTGAATCCGGAAGATTTATAATTGGTCAACTGGTCCGAATTGTAAAAGTATTTGGGCACGTCCCGCGATTTTACATACCCGCCGGATATCGGGATCTGCAGACCCCAGGAGCCGGGGAAAAATTTATCCATTTTTAGGGTTGCGCGGTAACTCTGGCGCTCGGTGGTATTACCACTGCCAAACTGATCTTCAATACGGCGGAAATTTGCGTCCACCACTTCCCACTGCGCCCGAAAGGTAGCCACATCTGCCAATGTCAAGTCGGTCATCAGCCGCATCGCCGTACCTTTATCCCGCTCCACATCGGTTACCCGTAACTCATCTATCCAGATCTCTACATTTTCCAGATCAAATTTGCCGATATTTCTGGCTCCAATAGCCATATAATTGATATTGCGCAGATTGGGCTCCCCAACCACCTTAAAATATTGCTCGGGATTATCCGGGTTTAACCGGTAGTACATGACATGGGTAGAATCCCCGACAAAATACGCTTCATCCTTGGTCTTGGCAAGTTTATCCAGAATAACATCCAGGAAATTCCGAGAATCCCAATGCGGATAAATCTTACCTCCCACCTCATAATAAATATCTTTGGTTGGCCCGAACCTCAAATAAAATTGCAGAGTTGAATTTTGTTCCGGCAGGGTGCGGTCCCCGTGAACGAATAACTTCAATTTTTTATAATTGATCAAATTCATTTTCTCATAGAGCTGCTTTTCCGCTTCGGCTGAGGCGGTCGGGTACAATACCTTCATCTGCATGACCAGGGACTGCTCTTTACTCCTGGCCTTGGTAATACGGTCCACCACTCCAGAAACTTCGGGCGGTGAGTGGTAGGCTTCCGGTCCACCCGGAATCTCTTGTGCATTTTCCTCGGTATTATAGACGGCGATGCTGAATAAACTGTCATTCTTGGTGAACGGTACGCCCTCTTTCCGGGCAACACCAACCTCTTCCCATTCGTTTCCTACCAGGTCGAATGTGGCAATCTGAATATTATGTTCATTGCCATCCGGTGGAAGTCCGTTTAACCAGAGCCGGACATAATAAATTTCCTGGAAATTGGTATCCGGATTTCCAATTACAAAGTTCGGATCGTAGCTGCGGATCGGTATCCGGTATAAACGCCAGGCATCCAGCGCGCTTTGGTTCTCTTCCCGTTTGGTAATACCCTGAATATAGGGATTAATAGTATCCTGCATCTCAAAACTATAGGTAAAATAATCGTTCGCCAGATTCAGACCCCCGTTCCCGTCCAGGTCTTCGGTATCGGGATATTTCGCACCCTGAGCTTCACCGTTTCCTTCAGTTCCATTGATCTGCAGGAAAGCCGGATTGGTATCTTGCGGTTTAGCCCAGATATCGAAGGGATCGGCATTGGGCTGCCCTTTGGGAATGCCATCCAGTCCAATATCTTCGCCCTCGTCCAGCAGACCGTTCAGATTTCTATCTTCGGTATTCAGATTTCCCAGGGATCTCTTATTATCAAAAGTAAAGGTATTTTCCCGCACATAATAATCTTCACTGATTTTACCAATATCAATATTTACTTGTCCCAGCCTGCCCTTTACCCAGAGCTCAATAAATTTTGTTTTCTTCTGATCCGGGAAATTAACCGTACTGCGCATAATCCCGCCCCAGGCACTGTCCGTTGGCACGGAATCGTTCTTCCATTGCAGGACCAGAACATTGGTGGTGGTTCCGGTCTGGGCGTTTACATCCCGGTTTGGCCAGATATCCTTGATCGGCACCTGGTTGTAGGGATTGTACCAGAACATTCTGAGCCGATTGCGGTCCATCTGGTACATGGCGGTTTCATCGGTGCGGCTTATGTTATAATCAATACCGGTATCCATCACCCGGAAACGAACCGGTGTTGAAGCACGGGCCCAGCTCCGGTAAGTAATACCCAGTGGTGTAGTTCGTTTACTTCCTTCGAAATCATCGATATAGGCCACTCCGTTGTTTTCCCCCAGATCCGGTTCATTAAAGGTATTGGGATTGGGACTTACCTGAGCATATTCTGCCTCCAGCACCAGGCGGGATTCGGCTGAGGTCTCCACCACTGGTAATAGATCCAGGGCCTTGGTAATATAATTGGGTCGGAATCTTAACGCAGTATTTATATCCCAGATCACGTTTTTAACCGGTTCCTGTCCCAGCCGAATTCGCTGATCGAGTGTACTCCTGTTCAGATACAGACCGGTCATCCCGATAAATCCCCGGTCGCCAAAAGAATATTCCAGCCGGGCCCCCAGCAGGGTTTTCTTATCCAGCTGGAACAAACTCCCCCGCTCGTATTCAATTTCCACATTGGCATCGGCCCGGCGGGCTTCGGGAGCAAGTATTTGCAGGGTACCGCCAAAATAATCAATGGTATAGTCCTTGTCCTTGACCAACTCCCGGCCATTTAACCGAACGACTTCTGAACCCTCCAGCACATTAAAGCCCAGGTTAAAGGTGGAGGAAGTGGAACTGGTCGTAATTTCAATATCAAATTTGTGCTGATTCAGTTCCTCACTGCGATCCTTGATATTATAAATT
This sequence comes from uncultured Calditrichaceae bacterium, assembly GCA_964452045.1. Taxonomy (GTDB): domain Bacteria; phylum Calditrichota; class Calditrichia; order RBG-13-44-9; family RBG-13-44-9; genus CAYVKM01. Next base: position 16,478 of record CAYVKM010000006.1, on the reverse strand, counting down.
TTTACCGCCAGTTCGGTGGTATCGATCATAAAATTTTCATTTTTCGGATAAAAAGGTGTAATAGAAGGAAAAATCAGATAACCATTGGCCAGATCAAAGATGTTTCCGTTGTTTACATCCACTTTTTTATCACCACCCTCTACCGGCGTTCCCTGTTCATCCAGCCGGTCCAGACCCATTAAATAAATAAAGGGTTGAGTGGGTTGGTAAGGCTGGACATCCACATCGGTCCCGGTTTTGGTATAAATAATGTTGACATCAAAGCCATCCTGAGAGATGCTGGATGCCCCCAGATTGTAGACATTTCGCATGGCCAAACCCCAGGTAGGATAGGTTGGATTCGCCCCCTGGGCCCGGATTAGTTTCAGCAAAACGGTGGATGAAGTATCGGTGAGCTGATTAAAAAGCATTCCTTCCTTGACACTATCTTCACGCACGTAAGCGATAGCCACCACATCCTGATCATCCACATTTTGATTTAACCAGAAATAACCGCGGTATTCGTCGTAATTATATTCGCTCTGATCGAGTTGCCGGAAATAACCGGATTCCTGAACACCACTTATCACCTGCAAATTGTCCAGACTATCCTGATTTACACTGTTAGGATCAACCACTGCCCATCCTTCCCGGGTATTGGGATCATTCGGCCGGGCAGTAACCCAGACATCCAATTGTGTGATTCGCGAACCGGCGGAAGGGACAATCCATTGCATCTGATTGTTAAATCCCTGGGTAAAATAGTTTGCATAATCGTAGGAGACAAAGAAGAATCGATTACGCACATACTCATAGTCCTTGATCCGAAAAGTATTTTCCGAGGCACCGCCGGTTTTAGTGAGCTTCTGTTTCTCACCTCGTTGCAGACTGGCAATTCCGGTAAAGCTGAGATTGCCGAATTGCATGGCCGTTTTTAAACCGAACAGTCCCTGACTTTTAGAACTGGCCGATACATAGTTGGTACTGGGAAGGTTTAACGAGACATTTCCGGCCTCAATGCTCTGGATAATTTCATCCTCATCGCCGGTATAGGTAAGGCGCAAGGTATTTTCGAAATCGAAGGTCGCCTCGCTGTTCTGATCAACTTTTACACTTACTTTATCCCCTACTCTGCCCTCTACCTGAAACTGCTGGGTCTGTTTAAAGCGGGGACTGAAATTTCCTCTTTGTTCAAAAGAGGAGACCGCTGAACCGGAACGTTTTTCCGACCGTCCGGCCAGCTCGAAGGAGATATTCCCGGTGACCCGCAATCCCACCCGGTCTCCACCGAAAATCCGTTTGAATGCTTTACTCTTAATTTTGACCGGGATATTTAACTCGATACCTCCTGCACCGCTGGTTTCCTCCTTTCCCAGATTCTTTCGTACCGTGGCGCGCCAGGTTTTCTCATTCTCGAACTCGATCCGGTCCCGGGAATACAGATCCAGATCCAGGGCAATAGGCAGATAATAATCCCGGTCATTTAAAAGTTCTCGAATCTGGATTCTCTTTTGACTGCTGTCCAGAGTCACCAGGCGTTTATACCGGCCGAACTGCACCTGAAGCAGGGTAGAATCCGCATAATACTGGGATAATCCGGGAAGATCCTTTTCAAAAAGGGGAACAACGCCCTGGGGCTGTGAGGGTGGTTTAAAACCTTGAGAAAATGCTGTAGCAATGGGTAAAATGCCAAAACCCATGATAAGCAAAAGGTGCAAAAATGCTTGCTTCAAAATTGACGAAATCCTTTTTTCCGCAAAAAATTCTCAGACTTTTAATTCGTATCAAATTTTTGCGATACTGCACCTCCGCTTATATTTTGAAGAATATATTTATATTACCTTTAACGGTCAAGTTAAATATCAGGTATACCTTTTCGGTACCTAAAGCATTTAACTTTCGGAAATTTTTTCCTTTACTAATTTTAATATTAGATCGACCTGCTGATCTATGGTCAACCGGGTAGTATCGATTTCAACTGCATCCCCGGCTTTCTTTAGCGGTCCGTGGCTTCGGCCCATATCCTGCTGATCCCGGTATCGGAGATCCTGCATCACCTTATCTAAATCTATTTCCAGACCTTTTTGTTCCATTTCCCGCTTTCTGCGCATGGCCCTTTCTTCCACACTGGCCAGCATATAAATTTTCAGTTCCGCATTCGGAAAAACTACTGTGCCAATATCCCGGCCATCCAGAACCACACCACCATGTCTCCCCATTTCCTGCTGTTTTTTTACCATTACCCTGCGAACTTTCGGATTTGCCGCCACCGGACTGATCTGCTGATCAATTCGTGGGGTACGAATTTCATCCGACACATCACGGCCGTCCAGATATATAATCGTCTTCCGATTGTTTTTCCCAAATTCTATTTTCACTTTTTCAGCCAGTTCAGCAATTTTATCGGTATCATGGACGGAAACCTTTTCTTCCAACGCTTTAAGCGTTACGGACCGGTACATGGCACCGGTATCGATATAGATATATCCCAAACGACGGGCGACTTCCCGGGCGGTGGTACTTTTCCCGCTGGCGGCAGGTCCGTCGATGGCAATGGTAATCTTCTTCATTCGGATTTTCCGGGAGTCTCGGGAACCATATCTTTATGCGCTTCTACCAGCCGGCGTAACTTTGATACTTCGCCGGGTGTTAAAGGACGCCAGTCCCCCTGGTGCATATCCTCCACCCGCAGACCGGCAAATTCCAGCCGGTGCAATTCGGTCACTTTGTATCCTAACAATTCAAACATTTTTCGGATTTGCCGGTTTCGACCCTCATGTAACTCCACTTCCAGATAACTCCGGTTATCAAGAATGCGAAGTTCCTCTGTCCGGCAGGGAGCAGTCATCCTCCCTTCCAGGTCAAGACCTCGCTGGAAGTGGTGAAGATCGATCGGCCGGATCCTTTTATCCAGCAAAACACGATAAATTTTAGTGACTTCAAACCGGGGATGGGCCAGATAATAGGCCAACTTCCCGTCATTGGTAATGAGCAGTGCTCCGGTGGTGTTAAAATCCAGGCGCCCGACCGGGAAGAGGCGCTCCTTTATTTCAATGAGATCCAAAACTGTCTTGCGTTTCTTTTCATCACTGGCAGTGGTCACAGTTCGCAACGGCTTATTCAGCAAAATATAAATAAATCTTTCTTCCGGTTTTACTTCCTGATTAAAATATTCCACCCGGTCGGTATCAGGACTGATACGGGTTCCCATTTCCGTAATAACTTTTCCATTCACCCGCACCGCCCCACCGGCAATGAGTTCATCGCATTTTCTTCGCGATCCAAGTCCGCACATCGCCAGATAGCGGTTAAGCCTGATCTGATTTTTCCTGATCGCCATTTTCTTTCCGGTTGTTTGCTTCTCCGTTCCCGTTTTCTTTTAATCCCAGTTCACTGATATCGATCTCCCGGAGGATGGTCTCATGATAGGGACGGTCCTCATCTTCCACATCTATCAATTCATCTATCTCTTTCAATTTTGGGAGGTCATCCAGCGATTTTAAACCAAAATAATCCAGAAATTTTCTGGTGGTTTTATACAAAAATGGGCTGCCCGGTGCTTGTGCCCGACCCGAAATGGTAACCAGACTGCGGGACATCAGCGTTTTCATCACCCCGTCCACATTTACCCCCCGGATCTCTTCGATTTCGTGACGGGTTACCGGCTGTTTGTAGGCGACTATAGCCAGGGTCTCCAGTGCTTTCTGGGTTAACCGGGATTGTTGTTTTTCCTGAAAGAGCTTATCCACAAAGGCAGCAAACTCCGGTAAGGTAAACATCTGGTAACCCCCGGCGATTTCCCTGATCTCATAACTGCGGCCTCCCTGCCGGTACTGCTCATTCAAAAATTCGATGATTGAATTTATTTGTTTGGGAGTCAGCCCGGGAATTATTTCCCGGATTTTCGCCAACGGCAGAGGTGATTCGCTGGAAAACACCAGTGCCTCGATGATCGGCAGATAGGTCAGCTCCTCATCCGAGAGCTGGTTGACTCCCGGTATTATATCCTTATTTAAATTTTCATTGGCCATTTAAAACTTCCTGATAACAAAATACAAAATATTTCCAATTTATGAAGCACCGGATTCCTCAACTAATTCTTTATCTCTGGCCTCCAGATATTTTTCATAACTGGGGGATTGAATTGCCACCATCCTGATTTCGCCAAAATTATCGGTCTGTTTGGCAGAGAGGAACTGCAGCCGGATCAAATCCAATATAGCCATAAAGGTGACAATGAGTTCGATTTTATTTTTAACCGATTTGGTGAGTTCGCTGAAGAGCATATAGGATCGTTTTCCCAGTTTATCAAAAACAAACTTCACCTGCTGCTCCATGGTCACTTTTACCACATTCACCTGATGGACCGTAACTTTGGGAATGCTATCCAGTGCTCTTTTAAAAGCGGTAAGCAGATCGAACAGCGAAACATCATCCAGTAATTTGTCACCGTTCGAATTCCGTTTATTTCGTATATCTTCCGGGACTGCCCGGGAAAAATAGCGGCGACGCTCGTTTTCCAGTTTTTCGAAATCACCGGATACTTCTTTAAATCGCTGATATTCCAGGAGCTGTGCCACCAGCTGGGCCCGGGGATCCTCAATTTCTTCGTCCTCACCCGAGGCGATCCGGGGCAGAAGCATGCGCACCTTTATCAGCATCAGGGTGGCCACCATTTCGATAAACTCGCCCGCCACATCCAGATCCAGCATTTTCATCAGCTCCAGATATTCCAGATATTGATGAGTAATCTCCGCCACTGGAATGTCGTAGACATCTACCTCATTCTTCTTGATCAGAAAAAGGAGCAGATCGAATGGGCCCTCGAAGACAGGCAGTTTTACTTTATAGGTCATAAAACTTGAGCTTTAAAAATACACTATTATTTCTTGCTTCTTTATTGAATAACGAATATCGAACACTGAATAAAGAATTCAGAATTGTTTATGTTTTAACATTCTTTTGTGCTGTTTCAATACTCTTAACGAAAATAGAAATCAGCTCATTATTTTCATTTTTTGTTGCCATTAATTTCTGCACGTTATCATATAGCTTGCCCTGATGAATAATCCTCAGGCAAACAAAAGTCTCCCGCAATTCTTTTAAAATTATTTTCATTTTATGAATGAAATCTTTTTTTGATTCTGCGCTCTGAGCTTCCCCGTAATTTAAAGATACTGAGGAACCGGATCGTATCAATTGTCCGGACAAATGATTGCCGGCCTTCGAACCGGGCATTTCATTTACAATTTCAATGAGCAAAACTGAAAAATTGATCAACCGGTCCTCAAGATCATACTTTTTCATTTTTACTTCATCATTCATAATTCGTTAATCGATATTCGAAATTCAAAATCTCATTCTTATTTACCCTAAAGACCGCCGCAATTTAGTTAAAGCGCAGTATTCCGCTATGTGACCGCACCCGTTCCATCACTTGCTGTGCTTTAGCACGCGCTTTTATCGCACCTTCTTTTAATACATCCCGCACATAATTTTTATCTGCCAGCAGTTTTTCCCGCCTCTCCCTGGCCGGCTGGAAATAGCTTTCAATTTTTTCCAACAAAGCTTTCTTGGCATGTCCATATCCATATCCACCTGCCTGAAACTTTTGGCGCATTTCCTTATCTTCCTCAGGACTGGCAAATAGTTTATAGAGCAGGTAAACATTATTTTTGTCCGGATCTTTTGGCGCTTCGAGCGGGGTGGAGTCGGTAACAATACTCATTACCTTCTGTTTCAGGGTTTTCTTGTCACTGAAGATATCAATGGTATTGCCGTAACTTTTACTCATTTTCTGTCCGTCAATACCAGGGACGACTGCCACCTCGGGCATGATGTACTCATCCGGAACCACCAGGGTTTCCCCGAAAGTATTGTTGAATTTGATCGCCATATCCCGGGTCATCTCCAGATGCTGTTTCTGGTCTCTTCCCACCGGCACAATATCGGAATCGTAGATCAGGATGTCTGCCGCCATCAAAACCGGATAGGCAAACAAGCCGTGATTTGGGGCAATACCCCGGGAGAGCTTATCTTTGTAAGAGTGTGCCCTTTCCAGCAGACCCATTGGCGTCACGTTGGACAATATCCAGGCAAGTTCGGTTACTTCCGGAATGTCACTCTGGATGAACAAATTCGCCTTATTCGGATCCAATCCCAGGGCCAGATAATCCAGTGCTACCTGAAAAGTGGCTTCTTCCAGCTTGGTCTTATCCAGGATGGTGGTCAGGGCATGCAAATTTGCGACAAAATAGAAACACTCATTATCTTCCTGAAAGGCAATATGCTGCCGGATAGCCCCAAAGTAATTACCAATATGCAAGGCGCCCGAGGGCTGAATACCACTCAATACTCTTTTATTTTTGATTTTTACCATAGATTATCCGGAATTTATCGACCTTTGATATCCATTAAGGCGACCAATTTACATGTAAAACATCACTTTTGAAAGTCACAAAATATTTCAAAACACAGTTTAGCAATGAATTTACGGGACAGCAAATATTAAAGGAAGAAAAGGTGGTTTTGCTATTTGGTTAATATGAAAATTCCTGACTTCAATCCCTGATAAACAAATAAGGCTTCCAGTGAACATCCTTAATACCGATCACCTTATGCAGGTAAAAGAAATAATGAGGTTTCTTGGGAGTAGCAATCAGTTGCATACCCGCCTGTTCCGGTGTACGATTAGCCTTCCGGTGGTTACAGGAATGACAGGCCACCACCAGATTATCCCAGGAATCCCTGCCTCCGTAATGTTTGGGGATCACATGATCGATGGTTAGCGGTTGCACCCGCCGGCCACAATACTGACAGGTATGGTTGTCCCGGATCATCAGATTTTTCCGGTTTAGCATAATCTGTTTGCGGGGTGCCCTCACATTCCGGGCCAGCCGGATAACACTGGGAATCGGCATTTCCAGACTCACCGAGTGTAAAACACCGGAGTTTTTTTCGATCATTTCTGCTTTTCCCAGAAATATAAGAATCACCGCCCGTTTAACATTGCAGATGGTGAGTGGTTCATAATTCTGGTTTAACAGAAGTACTGCCTGATTTAACATCATAAATCCAACTAAATATAGGTCTTCAAAACCTTAAAAGTTAAAAAATATAAAGTATAAAAACTTTCGATGTCAAGATGTTTTACCATTTTTTCCTAAAGATTTTCCAGTAAAAATTCGGTAATTGCTTCAAACAGATAAATGCGGTCCGCCGTATTCAGAATGCTGTGACCATGATTTGGAAAAATTTCCAGATGATACTTTTTGTCCTCATCGATCAGTTTATCGATCATCATTACCGAATTTTGAAAATGGACATTGTCATCCAGGGTGCCATGGGCCAGAAAAAGCTTACCCTTCAAATCACCGACAAAGTGAAGCGGTGCAGTGTCATAATACCCTTTTTTATTCTCCGAAGGCAATCCCATATAACGTTCGGTATAAATTGAATCGTAATACCGCCAATCAGAAACCGGGGCAACCGATGCACCGGACTTAAAGACTCCCGAGTGGGTAAGGGCATATAATACCATGTATCCACCATAGGACCAGCCCCAGATGCCAATCCGATCCGGATCCACATAAGGAAGACCCTGCAAATAACGGATGCCGGCCAGGTGATCTGCCAGTTCATATTTTCCCAGCTGTCGATACACCACCCGGCTCCAGGCCAAACCCCGGTATCCGGTCCCCCGGTTATCCATGCAAAATACGATATAATCTTTCTGGGCCATCATTTGGTGCCAGAGATTTCCAAATTTCATATTCACCGTTTGGGAATTAGGGCCGCCGTAAATGTAGATTAGCACCGGATACTTCCGGGTCGGATTAAAATCTGGTGGTTTGATCATATAGGCATTAAAGGTCAGACCGCTATCCCCGGGAATCCGGAAAAATTCCGGTTCCTGCAGATCATACGCCTTCAGTTCCGGATGGCTGTTTTCATCAATATATTCCAGAAACTGCCCATCGTCATTATGGGCAGAAATCTGCTCGGGAATAATGGAGGAGGAGTACTTGTCCAAATAATAAATTGAATTATCCACCATGGTGACGCTATGTATGCCCGGTTTCTCCGACAATCGAACCATGTTCTGGCCATCCATTCCGATCCGGTAAAATTGTCTTTCAGTTATATCGTCTTTGGTGGAAGTAAAAAAGACATAACTTTTGGATTCATTGACACCGTTTAATTCGGTTACGTCCCAATCCCCGGCAGTTAGGGTTTGAATTAAATTTCCCTGATAATCGTACAGGTAGAGATGCCGGTATCCACTACGCTCGGAACCCCAGATAAATGCTTTTTGACGTTTAAGGAAATGAACATAATCCCCAATCTCTATCCATTGCGGCTGCTCTTCCGAAAGGACAATCCTGCTTTTCCCGGAAGATATATCGGCAAACAGAAACTCCAGATGTTGTTGATGCCGATCCAGGCGCATAAAGGATACTGTGCGGCTATCCGGCAACCAATAATAGCGGGGCAAATATATATCCGTATTTTTCCCGGTATCCAGCCATTGGATATCACCGTTTTCGACATTAATGATTCCCAGTTTTACCACCGGATTCGGATCACCCGCTTTGGGATAATGGGTCATCTTCATGTCGGTATGGACATCCCGGTAATCCACCAGCGGATAGAGCGGTACATTCTGTTGATCCATCTGATAGAAGGCAAGATAACGGCTATTCGGGGACCAGTTATGGCCCCGGGTATCTCCCCGGGTATAAAACTCTTCTTCATAAACCCAGGCCAATTTTCCATTGAACAGATCGTCCGAGCCATCATGGGTAAGCGCCTTTTCCTGTCCGGTTTCCAGATTATAGACAAACAGATCGTTGTGCCGGTTAAAGGAGATCCACTTTCCATCCCGAGAAATAAGAGAATTCTCCTCCTTTTCGGGGGTATCTGTGATCCGTCTGAACCGGTTCGAGGTAAAATCGAAATAAAATAAATCATCCAGGTCTTCAATTAAAATGCCATCTTCCTTTTCACTCCAGTGATAATCCATCAGGGAAAGAGCTAACGAATCTGTGCCGATCTTGGGTAATTCAGCATTTGATAATATTTTTCGTCGTTCCTTACTTTTTATATCGCAGATCCATAATTCCTGATTGCCACTGCCGGCATTAATCTCAATATATGAAACCTGCTTACCCTGCGGGAGCATCTGCAGAGTTTTGCCATATTTTGGTTTTAGCTTGAGAGTGGCATAAATATCTTCCACGGTTAACTCTTTCGAAGGGGAGGCTAACAGGCCGGTAGAAAAAAGCAGGCAGATCCAAAAGTAAATACTAATTTTCATGAGTCGCATCCATTTCCTTTAAGTCTAAATTATTTTCCGGATGAAGTTAATTTCCATTTACTCTATTGAATAATTATTTTTTATTTTCCGGAAATGCATAAGTTTCCGGCAAATTATATAATCTCTTGCCCAACTGTGCCCTTTCCCTTAAAATTGTAACAGACAACTAAGGAGAATCCCGACATGAGTGAATTAGCCAGAGCAGCCAACATTGCCCTGAAAGATTGTATGGCGGTTAAATCCGATGAAACTGTTTTAATCATTACCGATCCATTGCGCCGGAAAATTGGTCTAGCACTTTTTGAGGAGGCGCTGAAACTGGGAAACGAAGCTTTTTTATTGGAGATGAAAACAAGAGAGATGAATGGTGAGGAACCTCCGGGGCAGGTAGCGGAAATGATGAAACTGGCAGATGTGGTTTTATGCCCAACCACCAAGTCCCTTACCCATACCGATGCCCGACGGGAGGCCTGCAAAGCCGGCAGCCGGGTGGGAACGCTTCCCGGGATTACCGAAAACGTGATGATCCGTACCATGAGTGCCGACTATAACCGGATCGCTGAACTGACTTATAAAGTAACAGAGATTCTGGATAAAGGGAGCACGGCCCATTTGACTACCGCCCTGGGCACCGATATCCGGATTCCGATTAAGGGTATCAAAGCTATTTCCTCTACCGGATTGATTCAAAAAGCGAGAACGTTTGGAAATTTGCCCTCGGGGGAATCTTACCTGATGCCGGAAGAAGGTAAAGCAAACGGATTGTTTATTGTGGACGGTTCAATGGCCGGGATCGGGAAAATTGAGGACGAGCCGATTAAAATTATCGTGGAAAACGGGATGGCAGTAAAGGTTACCGGCGGGAAAGAAGCCCGGAAACTGAATGAGATGATCGAAGCCGTAGGAGAGAGAGGCCGGAATCTGGCCGAATTAGGTGTCGGAACGAACTACATGGCGATTATTACCGGAGAAATCCTGGAGGATGAAAAAGTGGCCGGAACGGTTCATCTTGCTATGGGAAATAATGTGTCGATGGGGGGAACGGTAGATGTCGGTTTTCATGTGGATGGCATTATCACCAAACCAACCCTGAAAATCGATGATACTTATCTGTTAAAAAATGGTGAAATGACCCTATAATAAAAAAAGCGGGATAATAAATTTATCCCGCATCTTCTGAACTGCAAGTGGTTTTCAGGTCTTTATTTTAATCATTTCCAGTAAGAGTTCGGCCTTCTGTTTATAATCACTCTTATCATAATTCTTGATAATCTGATCGGCGATCTTGCTCGCTTTATCAAGTTCTCCGGCATCCTGGTACGCCAGCGCTGCGCTGTACAGATAGGATGGCGCCAGGGGTAGATTTTTATTCACCTCTGCGGCCTTTTCATAGTAAGAAGCGGCCCCGGCTGCATCGTTGTCCTTTACCAGACAATCCGCGTATCCGGCCATGGCCCCGGAGGTCAGCAGGTCATCATTGCCGTAATCATCAATATATTTTTTGAAATAAATTTTGGCATTGGTAAAGTCGTCCAGTTGCCAATAATACTTGGCCAGCAAAAAACACCCCTGCCCCGCTGCCGGAACACCGGCATAATCATCAATCAGGGATTTGATCTCCTTTATACCTAGGCTGTCGTTTCCCTGAGCAAAGGCAAACTGCGCCTGACCCAAAAGTTGATTGGCGGTGATATTGGCCTGACTCTTGGAGCGAGCATACCAGGTAACCGCCACGATAGCCAAGACAACAATCACGCCAGCCCATAACAAGGTCTTGCTGTTATTCTCCACATATTCCTTGGCCTTCATGGTGTAGATGACAAATTTATCTTCTTTTAATTCTTTTTTAGTAATTTTACGATAAGGTTTTAACATTCGAATCTCCTGGTTATTTCATTACACTGGTACCCCAGACAGGATTCGAACCTGTGACCTCCGGATTAGGAATCCGATGCTCTATCCTGCTGAGCTACTGGGGCTGTTTTTTTCTATTTACCTCTACCCCTCAAATTGCACAAACAATAAACTTTCTGCAATCCTCCTTCAAATTTAGGCGTCAAAATTAAATTTAATAATTAGGTAAATCAACTTTTTTAATATTATGCCTAGTTTTAGGCTGAATTTAAATATTTTGCCTCCCTTGTTCTTAAATTTTTTCGTTTTCTTTTCAAGTTTCACCAAATATTACTATGCATGCTTGATTAAAGTCCATAATTTGCTCTTCATGGAAATTATTCTATTTTGTTTCCTTCCGAGACCAACCGGAGTGACTCAATTCAAATTTAACCTGCAATCAATTTACCGGTTCAAACCACTATTAATATAATTTGGCATAGAGAATTTACTGACTTATTATGATCATCAAATTATGGTTTATCTAAAATACAACACCTCATTTATCTTGACAGAAGTTTTAATCGAAACTAAATTATAAAAAGTAAGCGATTACAAATTAAATAAGAGAACTCACCTTCAATGATTGTTTAAGTCTGGGATGTAAATTGCGCAACTGTTCAAAAATATTTATACTTACTTCGATAACAATCTTATTCACCCTCAGTCTTTGTTGTAATTCTCAAAAAAAAAATAAAATTGAAATTCTATTCTGGGGTATGGGAGCCGAAGGGGAACATATTAAAGCATTGATTCCAGATTTTGAAAAAAATCATCCTGGAATTAAGGTTAAAGCGCAAATGATCCCATGGACAGCTGCGCAGGAGAAGTTAATCACGGCCTACGCGAGCGGTAATTTACCAGATATTTTTCAACTGGGAAATACCTGGGTTCCGCAATTTGTCGCGCTTGATGCCATCGAAAATCTAAGTGAACTCATAAAAAATTCAAACCAAATAAATGAAGAAAACTATTTTAAAGGTATCTGGGATACCAATATCATAGATAGCACGGTTTACGGGATTCCCTGGTACATCGATACACGAGTTTTATTTTACCGGACAGATATTCTTCAAAAAGCAGGCTTCAACTTTCCACCAAAAACTTGGGATGAACTTTATAAGGTTTCCAAACGAATTAAGGAATTGTTCAAAGGTCAGGAAAAATATGCGATTTACCTCCCGACCAACGAATGGGCGCCTTTTGTCATATTTGGTCTGCAGGGCGGTTCAAAATTGCTGAAGGACAACAATTCTTATGGGAATTTTAGCGGGGAAAATTTTAAAAGTGCATTCGAATTCCTTATACGGTTTCATAAAGAAAAACTAGCTCCCATAGGAATTTCCCAGGTTACTAACGTTTATCAGGCGTTTGCTGATGCATATTTTTCAATGTATATTTCAGGTCCTTGGAATGTGCCTGAATTTAAAAAGTGGATGTCTGGTGATCTTGCTAATAAATGGATGACCGCACCTCTTCCCGGCCCAGATGCAGACACACCTGGAGTTTCATTAGCCGGAGGATCGAGTTTAGTTATATCCAAAAATTCTGATAACAAAGATGCGGCTTGGCAGTTCTGTGAGTATCTTTCTCTGCCCCATGTTCAGCTTGAATTTTATCATTTAGTCTCAGACCTGCCTGCGGTTAAATCTGCCTGGCAGGATTCTTCTCTGCAAAATGATCCGTATATGAAAGCTTTCTATAAACAATTTCAACATGTGGTGGCCACCCCCAAAATTACAGAATGGGAGCAGATCGCATTTTCAAAAGTGCAGAACTATGCTGAAATGGCAGCCCGGGGAGCCATGTCGCCGGATGAAGCACTCAAATCATTGGATGAAGACGTCAATAAAATTCTTGAGAAACGAAGATGGCTGTTGAGCAAAAAACAATAGCCCAAAAATTAATTAGTGGATCGTTATTCTCATTGGCAGGGTCTCGGTTGAAAACTGGTATTCCGGCAGCCTATTTCTTTTTGGCCCCGGCATTGACTGCTATTTTTCTTTTCTTTTTTATCCCGGTTATCGCTGCCTTTCTGATCAGTTTTACCGATTTTGATATCTACTCACTCGGTAATTTTTCAAATGCCCGTTTTATTGGATTAAGAAATTACCTTAATCTGTTTCAGGATTCCCTTTTCTGGCAAGCGTTAAAAAACACTTTTTATTTTGTTATTGCTGCAGGCCCACTTTCAATTACCGTTTCGCTCGGAGCTGCTATGTTGCTTAACTCCCGCCTGGTAAAATTTAAGGCCATTTTTCGTTTAACCTATTTCATACCAGTAGTAACCACCCTGGTGGCAGTTGCCATTGTTTGGCGATTTATTTATCATCCTCGCTTCGGACTGTTGAATTACATGTTAGGATTTATTGGTATTAGTCCTATTGATTGGCTGGGAAATCCTAATTGGGCAATGCCAGCTATTATTCTCATGGCGGTATGGAAAAACTTCGGTTACAACATGATTATTTTTATTGCCGGTTTACAAAACATTCCTGAATACCTTTATGAGGCCGCAGTCGTCGAAGGAGCTAACGGCTGGCAAAAATTCAAACACATTACCCTTCCTATGTTAGCACCCACTACTCTTTTTGTCAGCATCATTACCATGATCGGATTTTTCCAACTGTTTGCGGAACCATATATTATGACCCAGGGCGGCCCGCTGAATCGCACTTTGAGTATTGTTCAGTATATGTATCAGGAAGGTTTCAGATGGTGGAATATGGGATATTCTGCAGCAATTGCTTTTGTCTTATTTTTAATTATTTTTGTGGGTACACTTATCCAATTTAAACTGCAAAAATCTTCGGAATTGTCGTAATGTTCAAGAAAACTTCTTTATACGTTTTTCTAATTATTACTGGCTTCATCACCTTGGCTCCCTTTATCTGGATGCTATCTGCCTCTTTTATGTGGGACGGCCATGCTAGTGTTTATCCCCCTCGGTTTTTGCCTGATATTTTTACACTTGAACAGTATCACAATCTGTTCCTCCGGTTGAATGTGGCTCGTAATTTTTTCAACAGCCTTTTTCTGGCGGTGACGGTAACGCTTATTTCACTGTTTTTTAATTCCATGGCGGGTTATGCCTTTGCCAAATACCGCTTTAAAGGGAAGAACCAAATCTTCAACCTCCTTTTAAGCTCCATGATTATCCCTGCCCAGGTTACAATGCTGCCGCTTTTTCTGATGCTGAAATCAATGGGATTTATCAATACCTATTTTGCAATCATCATACCTGGCCTGGCAAATATCTTTGGAATCTTTTTGATCAGGCAGTATGCATTATCCATACCGGACAGCCTGATTGAGGCGGCACGGATTGACGGTGCTTCCGATTTCAGGATTTACCGCACCATCATTCTTCCCCTTTGCCTTCCCATTCTGATTACTTTAGCTATTTTTACATTCATGGGAACCTGGAACGATTTCCTCTGGCCACTGATTTCTCTGACCGATGATTCCATGTACACATTGCCGGTGGCCCTCGCCAATCTTATGGGTGAGCATACCAAAGACCCCGAACTCATGATGGCCGGTTCTGTAATTACCATCCTTCCGGTGCTTATAGTGTTTCTGGCGCTGCAGAAATATTATATCAAAGGAATCATGATGAGTGGTGTGAAAGGTTAATACTGTAAATTATTCTTAATTTTGTAAATGTAAAACAGGACGAGCTCGATGAAACAATTAAAACAGGTATTATGGGATATTCTTCCAATTCTTCTGATTATTTTGGCTCAAACCCAGTCCCAAGCGCAGTCATCCCCCGAAGATAAATTTCTGGACAGCCTGATTTCGAAAATGACGCTGCCTGAAAAAATCGGTCAAATGGTTCAGTGGAACGGCTCCAATCCTGATGGTGAAAAAAAGTTGAGAGAGGGTGGTATTGGTTCGTTCCTCAACATACGGAACCAGGAGGAGATTAACCGCCTTCAGAAGATTGCAGTAGAGGAAACCCGATTGCGAATTCCCCTCATCATTGGAAACGATGTTATCCACGGTTATCATACTACCTTTCCCATTCCACTAGCCTCTGCCGCCAGTTGGAATCCCGAACTGCTGAAGAAAGCCTGCCGGATAGCTGCTTTCGAGGCCGCTGAAAATGGCACCCGTTGGACATTTGCGCCTATGGTAGATATTGCCAGAGATCCCCGTTGGGGGAGAATTGCAGAAGGTTTTGGTGAAGATCCCTTTTTAGGCAGTTTGATGGCAAAGGCTAGTGTAGAGGGATTTCAGGGGGAAAATCTGTCTGATAAACGGAGCATTGCTGCAGGTGCGAAACATTACGTTGCCTATGGAGCGGCCATTGCCGGAATGGACTACAATACAGCAGATATATCCGAAAGAACCTTACGCGAGGTTTACCTTCCTCCATTTCATGCTGCGGTAAAGGCAGGTATTTCAACCCTGATGAGTGCATTTAATGATTTGGATGGTATCCCAGCCTCGTGCAATTATTTTACTCTTACCCAAATTCTTCGCAATGAGTGGGGATTCGATGGTTTTGTGGTAAGTGACTACAATTCTATCGGTGAACTAGTTTATCATCGTGTGGCTGCCGACAAATCCCAGGCTGCATTCGAAGCTATCAAAACAGGTATGGATATGGATCTGGTGGGAGATACTATCACTGGAAATGTGTATTCACCTAACTTGGAAAGATTAGTAAACAAAGGAGAAATTTCTGAAGAAATAATCAATGTATCGGTTCGCAGGGTGTTACGGATTAAACACCGCCTGGGCTTATTCACACATCCTTATTCCATTTCTGGATATTTTGATAAAGATCCGTTGCCGGATGCTGAAAAAACAAAGGTTGCGCTTCAATTAGCCAGAGAGTCAATTGTTCTTTTGAAGAATGAAAACCATATTCTGCCATTAAAGAAAAATATGAAATCCATTGCCGTTATCGGTCCACTGGCGGATAACCAGGATGAGATGCTGGGCACCTGGACATGTGAGCCTGTTATCAATAATGTAGTCACCGTTCTGGAAGGAATTCGTAAAAAAGTATCAGCGGCGACAAAGGTTCAGTATATCAAGGGCTGTGAGATTACAGAGGAAGGTGACGATGAATTTGAAAAAGCCGTCCTTTTAGCTACAGATGCCAAAGTGGTGATTCTACTGGTGGGCGAATCGAAATCTTTGAGTGGGGAAGCGGCCAGCCGTGCGGAGTTGGATTTACCAGGCGTGCAACAAGAACTTGTAGAAAAAATACATGCGACTGGAACTCCGGTTGTTGTGGTACTCGTTAATGGCCGTCCCCTGACTATAAGCTGGATTG
>CAYVKM010000005.1:67769-91934 GCA_964452045.1 uncultured Calditrichaceae bacterium | reverse complement strand
CTGGTTATAAACCCGACTTTTTTTTGCCCCAATTATTGTGCATATTTTAAAAAGTTATAATTAACTCTATCAGGTTGAGGTCAAAATATGAAAAAAATTTTTATCATTTTATTTTTTATTGTCCTTCTGTTTTTGGCAATCAAATATGAACTGCCGCAGTATCTTCATCACGGCTCGGAACAAGAACACATTTCCGGAGCCTACCAAGCATTAAATTTCTTTAGTTTCCAAAGAGCCTATCCCAATAACAGCATTCCCGATGTTTCCTATTACGCGGCATTTGAGTACTCGAAGAACATTTTCGGAAATTCAAACAAAACCCAATTTGACACATATCCCTGGCAAACCATTGGCCCCCATAATCTGGGCGGACGAACGCTGGCGGTCGCTTTCAATCCTCAAAATCCCAACACCATTTATGCCGGGTCAGCCAGTGGCGGGCTATGGCGAAGCAAAACCGGAGGCATCGGGACAAATGCCTGGGAATATGTTCCCACCGGGTATCCGGTACTGGCGGTCAGCTACATCGAATTTGCCCCGGGTGATTCCAACACCATTTACATTGGGACGGGCGAGGTTTACCATTACCAGCAGGCTGGTACCGGCGCAGCATTCCGCAACACCAGGGGCACCTATGGTATCGGCATTCTTAAAAGTACTGACGGCGGATTAACCTGGGACAAAAGTCTGGACTGGTCCTTCCATCAGATGCGAGGGGTTTGGGTAGTAAAAGTAAATCCGCTCAATCCCAATACGGTCTGGGCCGGGACAACCGAAGGCGTTTATAAATCCACCGATGCGGGAGCGAGCTGGACCCAGGTACACGATGTCATCATGGTAAATGATCTGGTTATAAATCCGGTGGATACTAATATTGTGATCATCGGCTGCGGTAATTTTGCCAGCACCGGATTTGGTATTTACCGAACTGCGGATAGTGGAAATTCCTGGGCCAAAATCAGCTCTAACCTCCCTTCCTATTTTGAAGGTAAAATACTGCTGGACATTTATAAGAGATCTCCAAATATTGTTTATGCCAGCATCGGAAACGGTTTTTCATCTGCCAACGGAGCAAGCTGGTTGTGCCGGTCCGAAGACAGTGGTTTAACCTGGACGGTGATGAGTCAGGTGGATTATTCTCAACACCAGGGGTGGTTTTCGCACGATGTTGCGGTCAATCCGCAGGACTCCACCGAATTAATCGCCATCGGTATCGAAGTCTACAAATCCACCAACAGCGGGGCAAACCTGATTCAAAAATCTACCACCACCTGGTATACCGGTAGAATTCTTCCCGGGGATCCGGAGGGGCCGCCAACTTACTCCCATGTGGATCACCATGATGTGGTTTATCATCCGACCGATCCCAATATTATTTACCTTGGTAACGACGGTGGTGTTTTTCGCAGCATCGATGGGGGGAACACCTTCCAAACCTGTAACGGTGGTTACCAGACCGGTCAGTTTTACAATGGATTTTCCAGTTCGATCACCGATTCCCTGCTCTCCATGGGCGGCTTTCAGGATAATGCCACCGCCATCTACGACGGGCAACTCGCCTGGATTGTGCGGTTAATCGGCGGGGACGGTTCCTGGACCGCAATTGATCCGACCAATGCCAATATCATCTATGGTTCCTGGCAAAACCTTAATGTCCGAAAATCGATCAATCAGGGTCAGACCTGGTCGGGTCTTTTCATCCCTTCTTCGGGCATTGCCGCATTTATCGCTCCGTTTGTTGTCGCTTATGATAATCCGCAAATTATATATGCCGGAAAAGACAAAATCTTCAAATCGGTGAATGGCGGTTCAAACTGGACGACCACCAATAGCGGCAATACCCTTGACGGAAACCCCGCTATTGCCATGGCCATCTCCCATCAGAACAGTAACGTTGTTTATGTCGCTACCGCACCTTATACCAGTGCCCGGGGCGTATTCCGAACCTTAAACGGCGGATCGAGCTGGACTAATATTTCTGCAACGCTGCCCGATCGCTTTCCGGCAGATCTGGCGGTAGATCCCACCAATGAGGCCATTGCTTATATCACCTTCTCCGGCTACGGGACTTCCCACATTTTCAAAACAAACGACTACGGCTTAACCTGGCAGGATATTAATAACGGATTGCCGGATGTCCCCACCAACGCGGTGATTGTTGACCCCCTCTATACCGACCGCATCTATATTGGGAATGATCTCGGGGTTTATGTTTCGCTGGATGGCGGGAGCAGCTGGTCGGAATACCAGGATGGACTTCCCGGTGCCGTTATGGTTTTTGATTTGAGCATCTCCCCCCTGAACCGAAAGTTGCGTGCCGCCACTCACGGCAATGGCGCCTACGAAAGGGATTTAATTGGTGAGACGGTCAATATTACCTCATCTGCGCCCGTGCCCGGGGAATTTCAATTGAAGCAAAATTATCCCAATCCCTTCAATCCGAATACAACCATTGAATTTTATCTCCCACAGGGAAGTCAGGTTTCATTACAGATTTACAATAATCTTGGTCAAAAGGTGAGAACGCTTATTTCGAATGAGTATAAGACTTCGGGCGAACATAAAATTATCTGGAACGGAAAGAACGATGCCGGTAATCAGGTGGCCACTGGTATCTATGTTTGCCAGTTAAAAGCTGGAGATTTCCTGCAGCATCGAACGATGATATTATCAAAATAACTATAAACTCAATATAGAGGAATGTTATGTTTCAAATAGGCAAACCCGGATCGCTTTATAACATAAAATATCTTTTGGTGATGTTGTATTTCATAATTCTCATGGTAGCGCAGCTTTCTGCACAGGATATAAATTCGGAAATCGAACAGGCTGATCAATATTTCAAAAATCAGGACTGGCAAAATGCTATTAAGGTGTACGAAAAAATCAGTACTGAAAATCCTGAGATAGGGAAGGTCTGGTTTAATCTCGGTTTCTCATATTATAGTCTAAATGAATATGATAAAGCGATCGGTGCTTACAAAAAGGCCAACGAATTGGAATATAACCTGCCCGGCACTCGCTATAATCTGGCATGCGCTTATGCCCTGCTTGATGATAAAAATCTGGCATTATCCTGGCTAACCCAGTCGATAGCTGCCGGATTCCGTCAGATTCAATTATTACATTCCGATCCGGATCTGAAAAGTCTTCGGCAGGATGCCCGGTTTCAGGAACTGGCCATTCAGCTGGATGAAAATGTTCACCCCTGTTTATATGATCCGAAATACCGCGAATTTGACTTCTGGGTGGGCGAGTGGGATGTTTATAATCCCCAGGGACAAAAAGTTGGCAGCAACAGCATCCGGAAAATGCAAAAAAATTGTGTGCTGCTGGAAAACTGGAAGTCAGTTCGTGGTTCGGGTGGGATGAGTATTAATTATTATGATCCCGCTGCAAAAAAGTGGAAACAAAACTGGGTTGATGAGTTCGGTGGTATTATCTGGTACGAGGGTGAAATTATTGATCAGGCTATGCATTTTACCGGTGAACATATTGATAAGGATGGAAACCGGGAAATCGCCCGGGTTGTGCTGGAACTGTTACCGGATGGCCGGGTTCATCATCTGATTGAACACTCCAAAGATGAGGGTAAAAACTGGTATACCTGGTTTGAGGGTTACTACCAAAGAAAACAGGTGGAAGATAATAAATCTGAATAAGATCATGAAGGATTAAAGGTTACCCCTTATTTGGATAAGAAACACTGAAATATACATTTCAAAAAGGAAATAAATGAAATACTGGCTTTTGAAATCAGACCCGGAAGAGTTCACCTGGCAGGATTTAAAAAAAGAGAAAAACAAGATTACCTCCTGGGATGGCGTGAGAAATTATCAGGCCCGAAATTATCTGAAGGAGATGAAAAAAAACGATCTGGCCTTTTTTTACCACAGTGTAGTGGATCCTCAAACCATTATGGGTGTAGTTAAAATTGTGAGGGAGGCTTATCCGGATCATACCCAATTCGATCCTTCCAATGATCATTTCGATCCGAAAAGCACCAGGGAAGAACCACGCTGGTTTATGGTAGATATTCAATATCTGGAAGATTTCAATCCGCCCATCACCCGAAATAAACTAAAGAATATACCCAAATTGAAGGAAATGGTTTTATTCAAAAACAGCCGTCTCTCGGTACAGCCAATCACAAAAGCACAATGGAACACTATTCAGAACTTGAGATCCGAAAAGTGATTAAATCCTGATATATATTTTTTGTTTGAAGTTCTAAAATTTAAATAAAAGTTTTTAATTGATACATAAGTAAGCAGGTTAAAAGGTAAGGAGCTTGTTTATGTCGGTATACTCAGTTGGTGTGGATTTAATTGAAATAGAGCGAATAGAAAAACTTCTGGAAAAATATGGTGATAAATTTCTGAGAAGAATCTTTACCGAAGCAGAGATCCAGTACTGTCAGAAAAAAAAGGACAGGGGCAGTTATGCAGCCCGGTTTGCTGCCAAAGAAGCTGTCTTTAAAGTAACAGGTCTTGGTCTGGGAAAAGGGATGACCTGGAAAGATGTGGAAGTTATAAACGATGAGAAAGGAAAACCGGAGATCAGACTATATGGGAAGACGGCTGAATTATTAAAGGATAAAGAAATTCACATTTCCATTTCCCATTCCAAAGATGCTTCCATTGCTATGGTTGTGGCTGTTTAATCAATAAAAATGATTGATAAGAATTGAAGAGAGGAAAATTTTACCTGTTTATTCTTTTTTCCTGACTGCTTTTAAGGTCGGAATCTCCAGCACAAAACAATTTTGATCCTTGACTTCGGAAGATAAATAAATTTTTCCACCCTGCATTTCCATCGCCATTTTGCAAAAAATAAGGCCTAAACCCCGGGCAGGTTTATAACCGGCCTTTTTTAATTCAGGCTGAGCATTTTTCTGAAAGATTTTTTCCTTGTATTCTTCGGGAATGGGCTTGCCATCATGAGAAATTTTCAATCGGATCTTACTTTCAGGTAATTGACCCGTCTCAATCAGTACGCTCATAAATTCCGGTGTATTCTGAAAAGTGTAATTAAAGCAATTCTCCAGAACCCGCTCAAATACATCTTTATCCACATACACATTAGAAAGTGCTTCATGCAGCTTCATATGTACCGATTTTGACTGATGTTCAGGAATGTCTTTAAATGAACTGACAATATCGCTTACCATGCTGTTTAGATCTGTGGATACGGGTTCAATTTCCATTTTTTGCTGTTCTAGACGACTGATATCCAGAAGATTTAAGATCATTCTGAGCAGGCTGCGACTACTACGGGCAATTCTTTGCGTATACACATCCTGATTTTGCTTTGACCCTTCTCCCCCATTCATTTCCATCATTTGCAGATTCCCCTGAATGACGAATAAGGGATTTTTCATATCATGGACAATCAGGTTGGTCAATTCTTTTTTCAGAAGATCTTCCCGGAGCAGCGCCTCTTTCTGTTTTTCCAGTTCCTTGTTTCTTTTCAGAATTTCATCATAATAATGTTTTATCCGAAGCAAAGACTTGACCCTGGCCAGTAATTCCACATTATCAAACGGTTTGGTCACGAAATCATCCGCTCCGGCTTCCAGCGCCCGTATTTTGTCTTTTAGCTCTTTTAAGGCGGTAATCATAATAATGGGGATGTGAAAGGTCGATTGTTTTCCTTTGAGGCGCTTGCACACTTCAAACCCATCGATCTTGGGCAACATGATATCGAGCAAAATGATATCCGGCGCAATCTTTTCAACTTGCTTTAGCGCTTCTTCCCCATCCATTGCAGTAAATATCTGATAGTTTGCCGGTTTTAGAAAATAGAGGAGTAGATCGATACTTTCCTGACTGTCGTCAACTATCAGAATTTTTGCATTGTTTTTATTTTGCTCGGTCATACTGGGATATCATCCAACGTTTAAAAAACCAGCTCATATGGAGTATTGAGAATATACAAATATTTTTAGAGACAATTAATAACTTTTCTTAAAAAGAAGTATTGGATGTAAATGGTTGATCAAGGAGAGGTAAAAAGACTAATCCGGATATAACTAAAGTAAACCTATGAGAAGCGAATTAATGATCAAAATTAGGATTAAGCGTATTTATAAGGAAACATATAAATCGGCTAACTATTTTTAACCAGATTTAAAGAAGGAATTTGAAAGAGCAGACCATAACAAGATAAGAATCAAATTCTTCTAACCCAGCAAAGCTTTTTCTTCGCCTTCATCACTGATTTTTTCTGCCCCTTTGGGAATTTTTATAATAATTTTATTTCCCGATTCTTTGGCCGATTGAATTTTCACAACTCCACCCAGATCCCGGATCATCTGTACACTAACCGTTAATCCAAGATTCATCTCCGCTGTATTCTCCAAATCCGAAAATGGATCCATCACTTTTTTTACATACTCAGGGGGCAATGCGGCACCGGAATCATTGATTTCAATGTGAATCCAATCGTTCTCATCGATGCGGCTGCTGATGTCCAGTCTACCATCCTGACCAATTTGCTTTTTAGAGTGCAAAATAAAGTTCAATAAAACCTGCTGGAAGTAAACCGAACTGCATTTCAATACCGGTATCTTTTTCCCAAGATCCATATTTATTTCAATATTCCTCTTTTCTATCTGCCCTCTGACCAAATTCAACGTGCTCATGATAAGCGAATTCACTTCTACATAATCCGAATTTGATTCAATATTATTTTGTCTTGCCATATTTAACAAACCTCTCACGATATTTGCAATTCGCATTGCCTGTGCTTCAACAACTTTCAGGCTCTCTTCAACTTTATGGCCCATTCTGGCAACCTGAATGTTGCCCATAATGATCTGTAATGGATTGTTAATTTCATGTGCTATTCCACCGGCTAATTCTCCCACCGTTGCTAATTTGAGTGATCGCATTAACTGATGCTGACTCTTCTTCAGGGCCTCGTGTGTTCTCTCTACTTTTTTGTAGATATTGGTATATTGAATAGCGATGGCAGCTTGCTGGGTTAATATGTTCAATAATTCCAGATCTCTTAAACTGAAATTTGCCTGTTCTTTTTTAGAGTAGAACAAAAATACACCGGTACCTTTGTTATTCAGGATCATGGGTGAGATTATGATATTTCCTGTTTTAAAATGTAACTTATCATAGATTAAAAAATCGTTTACCGGCACAACAATCGGATGACCCTGTTCCCACAACCAATCGAGAATTCCCTCTTCCTGAATACTCTTCAAAAGCATCAAAAAATCTGACTTTGGTTTTTTATTGACCGGTTCCAGCTCATCATTTTCCAAAAAGAATAATTCGAAATCATCGTGTGCTATAACCTTCTGAGTAATATCATCCAACGTTTGCGCAATTTGTTGATGAGACTGACTTTGAGTTATGATTGACGATAATTTTTGAATTGATAGAAACTCCTCAAGGGAATCGGAAATCTCACCTCTTATTTTTTTATGTTCGCTTAAATCCTCACGCAAACCGTTAATATCTTGTTTTAAGTGATTCATTAAAGAAAGGTAATGTTCTATAATAATGTCTAATTGAGGAGATTTTTCGGCGGGTTCTTTATAACTATTGAAAATTTCTTGTACATCCAGTTTTTCATCAGGTTCAGAAAACATCCTTATTCTCCTTCGATATTAAGTTACGCACTCACATCCATGTAATTAAGTGACTCGAGAAATCCATTTACTCTCTCTACTTCCTTTTTCATTTTGTCCTGGAAGAAGTCTATTGGATGTCCGTTTTTGGAAAAATATTGCTTAATTTTCCCCACAACATTATTGATTTTTTCTTGTTTACCCTGTTCCAGACCGGTACCCTCACCAATTGTATAACTAAGCATATCAGCGATATGAATAATTCTGACCAGATCGGGATAATCATTAATTTTTTCAGGGGAATGATGAAAACGTATTGCCTGCACAATTTTATCTGGCAAATTCCAACCTTTCGCCAACCATGCACCCAGTTCTGCATGATCAAAGCCAAGGACCTTTCGCTCAGCTTCATAAAAGGAAATATTTTTATTTAATGAAAATTTTCGAACGTTCTCAAAATAATCCGGAAAATATTGGAGTAAAACCGGATAACCGATATCATGTAATAATCCGGCGACGAATACTTCTCCGCAAATCGGATAATCTAAGAATTTTGATAAAAATTTAGCACCACTCCCAACAAATAGCGCGTGTCGCCAAAACTGGGTCACATCTAAATCTTCATCAAAATTGTTTGCCGAAAATTGATCAATCACTGAGATACCGAAAACCAGATCACGTAAAGCATTAAATCCAAGCACTACCACGGCAAGATTTAAAGTTGAAATTTGTCGTGGAAATCCATAATAAGCGGAATTCGCCAATTTGAGTACCCTGGCAGTCAAAATGTGATCGGCGGAAATGATGTTGGCGAGAACCGAGACAGAGGTTCTGGGATTTTCCACAAGATCCATCACCTTAAGTGCTATATTCGGCAACGTCGATATTTTGGCCAGATTTTTGACCTTATTTTCAACTTCAGATCTGTCAGGTTTTTTTTCTTTCATTACCTATCCGGAAATTTTACTTGGCGTTTCATTTTGATCTTTGATGTGACCTTTGCTACCTAAAAATTTCAATTGCTTTCCTACTCCAGATAGCGATCATCAGACAAATAATTCTTCCCGAATCATTTTTCGCATGCGTTCGGTAGTTTCACTGTGAATTTGCGATATCCGGGATTCAGAAACATTGAGAATTGACCCGATTTCCTTAAAAGTCAAATGCTCGAAATAATAAAGCGTGATTGCTAATCTGGCTTTTTCAGGAAGTCTTTTAATGACCTTAACTAAGATTTTTTTCATTTC
Organism: uncultured Calditrichaceae bacterium; assembly: GCA_964452045.1. GTDB lineage: Bacteria > Calditrichota > Calditrichia > RBG-13-44-9 > RBG-13-44-9 > CAYVKM01. The sequence goes on along the minus strand of CAYVKM010000005.1, from coordinate 83,102 downwards.
CTCTTCTTCCAGACTTTCTAATGCGTTTGTACTGCTCTCATCCTCCACCACATCATAAAGATTATGTTCATCATAATTGTGATTGGGTTTATCCAATGAAATAATATTGGTCTGAATTACCTGAGATTGCCAATGTTGATATTCGGATTCTGATATTCCCAAATGTTGGGCTACTTCCTGAGAAGTTACTTCACCGCGATAAGCCTGCTCTAAATCCTCCACAACTCTTTTTATCATATTTGATTTGGATCGTAACGATCTGGGTATCCAATCCTGTTTCCGGAGTTCATCGATAATTGCGCCCCTTACTCTGGGAATAGCATAAGTCTCAAACTTGATTCCGAAATATGGATTGTAACGGTCCAAAGCCTCTCCCAAACCAATTACCCCAATATTCACCAAATCGTCCCTCTCAACATGGCTGGGGATAGACTTAAAGAGTTTGCTCACAACATAATGCACAACTCCCAAGTATTTGTGCATCAGACGATTCCTTAATTCAGAATCTTTTGTTTCAAAATAATCCTGCCAGAGTGGTTCTACATTTTTCTTCATAACCTTTAAGCCTCCTGTAATTTTATCTTTTTTCATCTTTTTCAAATTTCAAATTTGTCCTCGATAAGCAGGAACTGAAATGTGCGTACCGGTAACCTGGGAGATTTTGGACTTTACCATCTGTACCAGATTCACAATTTTTTCCACTTCCCGAATTGCGGTTGAATCTTCAAATTCAGAAGTTAACTTTGCAGATGAGAAATCGACTGAGGTGTCAAAAGGAATTTTACCTATTAATCCGATTTCGAAATTCAAAAAATTTGCCAGAGCCGTATTCAGGTTGTCATACAGTTCAATTACTTCACTATTGGATAAAATCTGGTTCATTACTAGGCGAAAATCTGGCGCATTAATATGGGAAAGACTGCTACGAATTAGCATATATGTATCCAACAAAGCTGAGGGGTCCGGTGTACTGATTAATATTCCTGTATCAGCAAAGATGAGGAGTTCCAGATTGAGATCACTTAAACCTGTTTGGGTATCGATAATAACGAAATCATAGCCGGTTGAAATGGATTCGATATACTCGCTTAGGGAAAGAAGAGGATCCTCAGTGAGTGCTGTTTGTAATTCTTTACATGAAAGAAAATCCAGATTGCTAGAAATTCTCAATATATTCTCGTCAGTGGAAAGAAGTCTCGAATCGGAAATTGAATGGAAAAATTCATCTAATTTCGAATTCTGAAAGTCACAATCAACCAGGAGGATATGCTCATTTTTAAGCGAGAGAATCCAGCTGAATAACCGACAAAACAGACTTTTACCAACATTATTCTTACCGCTCATTACAATAATTTTTTGTGTTTGTTTTCTAAAGACAGGGGGATGATAAAGTGGATACTTCAATCCCTTGAATTTTCGATTCATTAGTTGATCTTTCATGATCGGATTTTCACTCCCTTGAAATTTTATATAATTTTCTTGTAATACTTTATTTATATCATAATAATTTTGATCGATCTTGGTATTTGATGCATTCTGAAGTATTGTATGTTCCGAGACATTACTCGCCGTTGCACTAAAGGTAATAATGAGAATTACAAAAAAAATGCAAGAAGACCAGACTGTTTTTGTAATAGTAGTATCAGATGAAAAACTCAATATGCGCTCCGAAATTAGTCGACAAGTATCTAATCGGCAATATGTATGCCAGAAACAAAATATTGGGACAAATCCGGATTGTTTCTATATTGTATTGTAAAATATAGACTTAAAAGGTGGGTTAATTTTACGAAATTTTCGGATAGATGTCGTTTATCCAATCATGTGTTCATTTTTTCGACACTATTATTTGAAATGCCGACATTCCTTTTATAGACATAATATCTATAGATTTCTTTGATTAGGTACTTCATCAATAGTGCTGATCATACTTCACAATTAGTATTTTCGACCATAGACCTTATTACCTGAGATAGGTATTTAATAGATTTGAAAAAACTATCGTAGGGATTTTGATAAATAATTATTTCTGCCTAAATTATTTTGTTCTTTAATATTTGATAATAACATATCTATTTTATAAGGGTTTACACTTTTTCTTTTTCCCGGGAACGAAATAGGATTAAAAATCGATAAAAATGAGGTCGATGATACTCATTAGAAAGTTTTATAACGAAAACAAAATATAATGCGAAAGAATACCTGGGTATTTTACTTTTTCATTTTGCTTTTCACAGCAATTTTATCCATAAATCTGGTTTGGCGTTTCACCCCTATTCGATCCGAGATTAGCGCCACGATTCAGGAAGGATTACAGCCCTATCTAGGCGAAACTTTTGCCATGAGTAACTTCTCCCTCGGCTTCGGTTATATGTCCTTCTATAATATTACGGCCGGAAGCAAAGATGGAGATTATATCCTTAATCTTGATGAAATTCAGATTGGATATAGTATCCACAAATTAATTTATAACAAGCTGGACCCTCTCCGAGTAATTGAGTCCATTACCTTTAAAAACCCTAAACTAATTCTTTTTACTGAAAAAAAGGACACAACACAGAAAGATTCGGAAAAACCGGTTGATGTTACAGAAATTTTAGCCGGTTTTAAAAAACTTGCAGAAGTTGATCGGATTTTCATTGAAAACGGACAAATTTTGTGGGGAAAATCTTCTGAGAACATTACCAAACTAGTGAGTAAACTCGATGGTTACCTAATCATAAATTCTACCATGATGGCCAACCTGAATTTAAGAGGTGAATTATTTGAATCCGCTTCTAAGGACCTTACGTTAACTGGTGACATTGACCTTTCAAATAAAAAATGGGAAATTTCTGCTCAGCTAGAAAATAGCCAGATTAAAAAAAGTATACCATTTTTAAACTCAGAAAGTTTTTCTGTGCAGGAAGCTATTCTTTCGGGCAACCTCCAACTGAGATCTAACAGCTTTAATATAAAAGGCGTTGAAGTTAAAGGGCAGATCGATGTTCATAAAATGCATAGTCTGCTGTTTGGACAGAACATCAATACAAATGATTTTCAGATACTTTTTGATAAGCAAGATATGATTTTATCACCGGTTGAGGGGAGGGCGGAAGATGGTGCGTTCCGTCTCACCGGTGATCTGGGGAGCTTGTTTAAACCTATTTTAAATTTCAATATCCACATTGCTGATTACTCAGCAAAAAATCTTGCCATATCCGCACCAATACTCGAACTTTTGAATCAAGGACTAATCTCCGGTAATATCACGGTTTACGGTCCAGCCAAAGATCTGTCCATAGATGGAAAAATCAATTCTCCGGTTTTGTATTACAGTATAGTTCCATTCTATGATTCTGATCTGACTTTTACTTATCAGAAGAAATTGTGGAAATTTACCAGCATAGATTGTCATTCTATCGGACTTGACCACTCTGGCGAGGGAGAAATCGATTTTAACAATATGAAAATGCAGTTAAATCTTTTTAGCAAACTTCACCTTGGATCCCAACTCTTCAGTATCGTAACAAAACTAAATGATGCTGATATGGAATATTCCACCTCAATTGAGGGAGATTTTCCTACACAAACCTTTTGGGGAAGCACAAAGGCAAATTTCTCCAATCAAAAGCAATCACTAATGAATTTCAGCACAGATTTCAAATTAGTCAAAGACCAAATAACATTAAGAAGTACAGAATCTTTCCCTGATAACTTTAGTATTTATGCTGATGTCATTACCCTTTGGGACAATCCAACTTTTAATATTCTTGAGTTAAAAAATGTGCCGGTTGATTCTTTGTCGCAAAATGCAGCAGTGAAGTGGATATTCAGTAAGTTTAGAAACGATTTTTATTTTTCCGGACCTGTGAATTACCCAACGGTCAAAGTGAACTTCAGTAATGATAAATCTAAAGAAATACTATTTTCATTTGTAGGTAGTGCCATCAATCTTATTGAACCTAATTTTAAATTTCGAGGTAAATTCAGTTTTCAGACCATGCCGGACAAGATCCAGGGAGATATTTTGCTGGAAGATCATTCAAATGAATTCTGGATAAAATTGGATGCCCCAAATATTGCTGATGCAAACTTTTCAATAAGATCTTCAGAAAACCAACCTATCTCGGGCGAAGTTAATTTTGCAAAAATTAATGTCTATCGATACCTCGGCCGACTCGCGGAATTACAAAAATCGATTACCGAAGGTGCTTTGTCTGGAAATATTAAATTCGCTGGTTACTCAAGCGACCCGGAAATCAGTTTTAATCTGCATGGCGAAAACTTTATAATCAATGAAAATGGATATTATTCACTCAATATGGAAGGTAATTACCAAAATTTTATCTTGAATCTTCCTGAAGCAACTATCAATTATAACAATAGACCAATTATGCAGGCCAATTTTAATTGGAATACCCAAAAAGACTATATTAGGTCAAGGCTGAGAGGTAAAGAAATTGAAACAAATTTCGTTGCTTCGACAATTTTTAAAGATCCGCAACTCATCAGAGGTAACATTGAGTATATAGTAAATATTGATGGTTTATTCGACAGACCAAATATCTCAGGTAATATTTCCATGCAGAATGGATTCATCAAAAAGAAATCCTTTCAAAATCTTGATATTACTTTTACAGATTCTATTCCGCCAAATGCTACCCTTTTCCAGATAAAAAAACATCAAATAAAGATTCCCAAATTTGTCTATTATGATGAGAACGGATATTCCATTGAGGCATATGGCAGATTACCAATTGATTCAAATTCCGAGATGGATATTCATATTAATGCCGATGGAAACGTGCTTGCGGAATTGCCGAGTCTTATTAATTATTTCCAGAATCCGGATTGTGATGGTATGCTGAATCTACATTTGATTGGAACTCGTGAGAATCCAAAACTAGCCGCGGGAGAGATAAAAATATACAGCGGTTCCATTGGCTTTGAATCAGTAATTCCATCATTACAAAATCTGCAAGCTGATATTTCACTTCAGGAAGGAGAGCAATTTATAAGTATTAAGAACCTGGAGGGAGATCTCCTTGGTCGTCATGTAAAAATATTTAATATCGATCAGATACAGTCGGAAAATAAATCACTGGAACCATGGTTTTTTGAAGATATAGGATTAAATCTGGGCGTCCTGATCCTGGAAACCGATTCAAGGGGAATTCCATTATCCATACCTGGATTAATGAACCCGGGTGATATTGGTTATTTTGTCACTGCAGGTAAAACGGATAATGAAAAATTCTATTTTACCGGACCGCAAGAACAACCGCATGTCCGGGGAAAAGTGACCTTAATTGATTCTCGTGTTACTTTTCCCTTTCTTGAAGTTCAGGAAAGTACCGCCAGTGGTGAGGAAAACAAAGTACTCGACTTTTTGATGAGCATTGACTGGGATGTGCAGGTAAAAGCGGGAATGGGGAACAGATATTTTGTGGATATCCCCGCCGTAATAGACCGGGTATATCTTGATCTAAATATTGACAAAGTTTCGGAAGGATTAACATTTACCGGAAAATTAAACGATGAAAGTTTTAGGACAGAAGGCGGAGTAGAATCGACACGCGGACGGGTAGAGTATCTGGACATGAGTTTCAGGGTCGATCGCTTTGGTGCCATTTTTAACCGCTTCGAGATATACCCCGAGGTGTACGGACGTGCCTGGACCACCGTAAGAGACTCCACCAACTTTCCTCGTGACATTTACCTGGTGCTTTACACCATCGACCCAGAAACCAACCAGGAAGTTGCCGGTGGTAGATGGGAAGATTTTCGGTTTAAATTGGTAACCAGCGATCCCACAATCGGGGAGACCCAGGAGAGTGTCCTGGCCTATTTGGGTTATTCAGCGGATAATATTTCCGGGAAGGCCGGTGATGTTGGTCTTACCGTCACCGAAAATTATTTAATCCGGCCACTTGTTCGGCCCCTGGAGAGGAAACTGGAAAGAAGCCTACAATTGGATTATGTTCGTTTTCGGTCCCATTTTACTTCCAATATCATTAATTACGGATTCCATAACCGTCTGAAGATCTTCCAGGAAGCAAATTATAATTATCAAAATTTGAACTATAGCCTCGATCCTGCGTTATTACTTTTACAAAGTTCAGAAATTACTCTGGGCAAATATTTAATGAGTGGTATCTACCTCACTTACTCGGGACAACTGGTTGCTATTTATGATGAACCGAAATTGGGCTTAAATCACAAATTTGGCATCGAATACCGGTTGCTTCGAAATTTGCTGCTCGAGTTTGAGTACGATAAATTACAATTTGATCCACAATATTACAGTAGAGATGCTTTAAACGACTTTAGAATACGCCTCAGGCATTCATTTAATTTTTGATTGCAAAAATTTGAACAAAGATTTAAGTTTTGAAGTTTCTTTAAAACAAAAATAAAAAAGATTATGAAATTGACTAAAAACCTGATACTCGCACAAATTATTATTGGGCTATTAACAACCACTCTTTTCGCTCAGGCACAAAAATTCAAAATCCATAAATTGAACTTTGAAGGGAATGTTAAAGCAGATTCCTCTATCATCTACCTGAACTCAGGTTTAAGGGTAGGAAAGGAAATCACCAGCGATGACATCCAAAAAGCAGTTAAAAACTTATGGGCTCTCAGGTTGTTCTCTGATATCGAAATTTTAGTAGGAAAGCAAACCTATCAGGGATTGGACCTGGTCATAAAACTAAAAGAGTTTCCCCGGCTGGATGGTTGGGTAGTGGAAGGAGAGGATAAGCTAAACAAAAAAGAGGTTGATAAAGAACTCCAATTCTATAAAGGAATGGTTCTAACTCCCTTTAGAATTTATAAAGGTCGAAGGAACCTGCTCAACAAATATCGTGAGGAAGGTCATCTGCTGGCCCAGGTTGAGATAGATACTTTGTATAAATCCCCTTCCGAAGTACTGGCTGAGGTGAAAATCAATGAGGGGAAAAAGGTTCAGGTTAAAAAAATACGCATTTTTGGTAACGAACATTTAACTGAAAAAGAATTGAAAAAGCAGTTTAAAGGGATAAAGGAAGATCGTTGGTGGCGCGGTGCGGACTTTAATGAAAAAAAATATAAGGAAGACCTGGCCAGATTAATTGCATACTGTCGAAAAAATGGATTCCGTGATGCCGAAATTGTCAGGGATTCATTGTATTACAGCGAAGATAAAAAAGATATGTATATTAACGTCTACATAAATGAGAGACAGCAATACTATTTCGGTGAGGTATCCTTCGAGGGGAATACCGTATTCGGTGACCAGGAATTAAAGGATCAGCTGCTATTCAAAAAGGGCGATGTTTACAATCAGGAAAATTATGATAAAAGTATTCGGGAAAACATTCAGAACCTCTACTACAATCAGGGATATCTCTTTGCCAACATCCAGCCACGCGAAATACCGGCTGGTCTGGATACGGTTGATATCAGCATAAAAATTATTGAGGGACATGTTGTCAAAATCAAAGAGATTGTTATTACCGGGAACACGAAAACCAATGAGAAAGTAGTCAGACGGGAATTGAAAATTTATCCCGGAGATACTTTCAATCGGGCAAAGCTGGAACGTAGTGTCCGGGATGTCTGGATTCTTAATTACTTTTCCAATGTCGTACCGGATGTAAAGCTCATCGAAAACGATGACAAACATGTTAATCTGGAAGTGAAGGTTGAAGAGAAATCGACCGATACCGCAAATATGTCCGCCGGATACAGCCAGCGCGATGGGATGATCGGAAGCGTAGGTTTGGCATTGAACAATTTCTCCCTTTCTCACCCATTATCGGGTGGCGATGGTCAGCGATTGGCCTTCGATTGGTACTTCGGAAGATACTATCGTTCCATCTCTCTCAGCTTTACCGAACCCTGGCTGTTCAACACACCGACCCTGGGTGGTATTTCACTTTTCAATACCCGCAGTGGCGGCGGTTATTATCCATGGGACCGCCGGGTACAAGGTGGTTCTTTACAACTGGGTCGTCGGTTTCGCTGGCCGGATAACTATTTCCGCGGTGACTGGATTTTCAGAATTGCCCAAACGGAAATTTACAATGTGCGTGATCAGGAATTATTGCAATCATATCTGTTTTATGACCGACCAACAACCCAGGTCAGTCTAACCCAAATCCTGCAGCGCGACAGCCGGAACCGCCCGGAATTTCCGACCGAAGGTTCGGTTTATTCTTTATTGACTGAATTTTCAGGCGGTCCATTACAGGGAGACGAAGATTACCTGAAGAACATTTTAACAGTTGAATGGTACGTTCCCACATTTATGGGTCTGGTTTTTTACACCCAGTCTAAACTGGGACTGATCGAAGGGCTTTACAATAATTACTATATTAATCCCGGGGAACTGTTTTATATGGGTGGTTCGGGATTAAGCTTCTCAGAAGGATTGCGAGGTTATGATGACGGCGCTGTAGGACCGGTGAGTTCAAACGGTAACCCGCTGGGCGGAAGATCGATGCTAAAGTTTACCGCCGAATTAAGAATTCCGATTGCACCTAACCCAACTATATTTGGCCTGTTATTTATGGAAGCAGGAAACGTCTGGTCCGATTTTTCCGAAACCAATACCCAGGATTTACGCCGCGGCGTAGGCTTTGGCGTCCGCCTCTTTATGCCGATGATCGGGATCATCGGAGTTGACTTTGGCTATGGCCTGGATCATTACACGGCCACGGGTATCAGAAAAGGCCAGTGGAAAACTCATTTCCAGTTCGGCAAATTCTAATTCGATTTCGAACTTGAATCTAAGCAAAATAAAAAATGGTTAAAACAAATTGTAGGAGGTAACAGTGAAAAGACAAAGAATGTTCTGGTTTCTGGTTGTTGGTGCTATTTTAATATTTTCGGGTTGGACGAATAGCTTTGCACAATTAAAAATTCGCTATATTAATTCTCAGCGGGTTCTTGCTGAATATCCTGAAGCAAAAGAAATTCAGAAAAAACTTGATGACCTGAAGACCCAGTACGAGAATGAATATAACAAAATGCTTGATGATTATGAGGCTTTACTTAAAGAGATCGAAAACCAGAGTTTGCTTTTAAGTCCCGAGAAAAAAGCCGAAAAGGAAAAACAGGCCCAGGAACTGGGAATGCAAATCGAACAATATCGATATCAAAAATTAGGCCCACAGGGTGAGCTTTACAAGAAAAACATGGAATTGACCCAACCACTGTATGACAAGATTGATCAGATTATTCAAAAAATAGGACAGGAAGAGGATTACGATTACATTTTAGATACCGTCCAGGGCGTGGTTTTATACTCAAAACCTCAATTTGATATTACCAACAGGATTATTGAAGAATTGAACAAACTTCAATAAGCAGTAAATGAGCAATCAAAAAAAGCTGAAATGGAGAAAACATTTCAGCTTTTTTTATTAAACAAAACCGTTGTTGAAATAAGTATCAATCTGAAATACCAGACCTCATTACTTTGCATGCTGACAAATACCAACATTTATCCCTCAGTATTTTAAATTTAATATTTAAGAATCGAAGGGGGATTGAAAGGAAAAGGATATCATGCAAAAATCGTTGAAAGATTTGGCAAAATATGTTCAGGGTGAGTTGGTTGGTAAGGAAAATCTCATGATTTCCGGCGCGGCGAAATTGGATAAGGCAGGCCAAGGTGAAATCACTTTCCTGGCTAATCCAAAATACAAAAATCTGGCGCTGGAAACCAGGGCCAGTGCAATTGTAATCGAAAAAGATGTTGATCTCCCTGCTGATATTTCTCAAATCCGGGTTGATAATGCCTACTATCGCTTCTTGCAGATTTTCCTTTTATTTAATCCCCCACAGGAAATTATTCAGCCTGGAATACATCCCTCTGCACTTATTGGTGAAGATACAAAGATCGGGGATTCCGTTGCCATTGGTCCGAATGTGGTTATTGGCAAAAAATGCAGCATTGGAGATAATACCAAAATTTTGGCCAACTGTGTAATCCTGGACAATGTTTCCATTGGAAAAAATTGTCTACTTTTCCCACTGGTTTCAATTCGGGAATCCTGCCGGATCGGGAACCGGGTTATTATTCACAACGGGGCAGTAATTGGCAGCGATGGTTTCGGATTTGCCCCGTTCGAAGGAATTTTTCATAAGATCCCCCAGGTGGGCTCGGTAATTATTGAAGATGACGTTGAGATCGGAGCAAATTGCACTATTGACCGGGCTACAATGGATGCCACGATAATCCGAAAAGGATCGAAACTGGATAATTTAATCCAAATTGCCCATAATGTTGAGATCGGTGAATCAACAGTTATTGCTGCGCAAACCGGAATATCCGGCTCAACCAAAATTGGTCATCACGTTATGATTGGCGGACAAGTGGGCACAGTAGGTCATATTCAAATTGGCGATTACGTCCAGATCGGAGCCCAATCCGGAGTCGCGAAAAGTATTCCCGACAAAGAGATTTATTTTGGTTATCCCGCTCGTCCAATCATGCGAACGAAAAGAATCGAAGCAATCATCAATCAATTGCCCGAACTTTACAAAAAGATAAACCAGCTGGAAAAAGAACTGGAATCAAAAAACTCAAAAAAACAGAACTCCTGAAAATTTTTTGGGCTAGTTGTAATTAATCAATTTTCTTTAGTAAAATTAACTTGTAAATTTGAGTTTGATATTAAGCCTGCCGGATTTTCTTTTGAAATGAAATCCAAAATGGAATTACCATTTACATTGTCCGGAGCATTTACTAATTTTACCTTGTTTTCGTAATAAAAAAGTGTATCTTTTGAACATTTTGGAACAAAGTATCTCAATAATTTTTTTATTTGGAAAAAGTTGAGGCTATTGCTCGAACATGGAAAAAAAACAGCGAACCATACATGCAGCATCATCGTTTACCGGAACAGGATTGCACACCGGGTCTTCATCCACTATTACTTTCCGGCCCGCCCCTGAAAATCATGGGATTGTCTTTGTTCGAACAGATATAAATCCTACCCTGGAAATTCCTGCGGTTGTGGATTTTGTAGAGCCTGATAATGGAATAGACAGTCTGCGCGGCACCAATCTGCAAAAAGATGGGAATACAATTTATACTGTGGAGCATGTACTATCGGCCATTGCCGGCCTGGAGATCGATAATCTGCGGATCGAACTAAACGCGGCTGAACCTCCGGTTGGTGACGGAAGCGCCATGCCTTATGTCAATGTTTTGCTGGAATCCGGAATCGTAGAGCAGAATGAACCAAAAAACTACCTGGTCATTGAAGAGGCCATCTATTTTCATGATGAAAAAAAAGGTATTGACCTCATTGCCTTGCCGCTGGATGATTTCCGGGTAAGTCTGATGATTGACTATAAGAATCCGGCCTTAGGAAGTCAGCATTCGGGATTATTTTCATTGGACAAAGAATTTATCACCGAATTTGCCCCCTGCCGCACCTTCTGTTTTCTGCACGAGGTGGAACTGCTGATCGACCAAAAATTGATCAAAGGAGGAACCCTGCACAATGCAGTGGTTATATGTGACAAAGAATTAAACCAGATCAATGAAAGGAAAATCAGGGATACCCTTCATATCGACGGCCCGATATTTATTGGCGAGAACGGCCTGCTAAACGATACACCATTACGGTTCAAGAATGAACCGGCCAGGCACAAGGTCTTGGATTTACTGGGGGACTTATTTCTGCTCGGGGCACCAATCAAAGGTCAAATTCTGGCCGGCCGGCCCGGGCATAAAAGCAATATAGAATTTGCCCGAAGATTACGCACACTGTTTGAAAAACAACAGCTTACCAGAAAGTATCAGGATGTGGCGCGTAAAGGTGTTGTTTTCGATTTTGAGGCGATCCAGAGGATTTTGCCACATCGTTACCCTTTTCTGTTGGTGGACAAAATTACCGAGTTTGAAGCTGGGAAAAGAATCGTTGGTTTAAAAAGCGTGACCGGAAATGAGGAGTTTTTTCAAGGGCATTTTCCGGGACACCCAATCATGCCGGGCGTTCTTATTATCGAAGGCATGGCTCAAACCGGTGGCATCATGCTGCTCAATAGCGAAGACAATCCGAAAGAAAAAATGGTTTATTTTATGGGGATGGATAATGTCCGGTTTCGCAAACCGGTTTTACCCGGTGCACAGCTCATCTTTGAACTGGAACTTTTAAAACGCCGGAGTTCCAGTGTTAAGATGCAGGGGTATGCCTATGTGAATGGCGAACTGGTTGCCGAAGCGGAAATGATGGCCGCAATTATAGATCGAAATTAAACATTCAGAAAAGGAGAGAATGTTGACTGTTATTCACAAAACAGCCATTCTTGATGCAAAAGCACAGGTAGGCAATGATGTGGAAATTGGACCTTACACCGTCATTCAGGATGATGTCATTATCGGAGATGGTACCGTCATTGGCACCGGTACCTTTATTGACTCTGGAACCCGGATCGGAAAAAAATGCCGAATCGGGCATTATGCTGTTCTGGGCAATCCACCTCAGGATCTTAAATATGCCGGCGAAAAAACTTATCTGGAAGTGGGAGATAACACGACCATTCGTGAATTTGTAACCCTGAATCGAGGAACAACCTACCATTACAAAACAAAAATCGGTAGCAACTGTTTCATCATGACCTATGCACATGTGGCGCATGATTGCATCATCGGTGATAATTGCATTATCGCAAATGCAGTAAATATGGGTGGACATGTGGAGATTGAAAACTATGCCAGTATCGGCGGAGGAACCCTGATTCACCAGTTTGTAAAAATAGGACAACAAGCATTTGTGGGAGGCGGATTGAGAGTTACAAAGGATATACCCCCATTTATCCGGGCAATGGGTGAGCCTGTCCAATATGGAGGAACGAATTTTATTGGCTTGGAGAGAAAGGGATTCAGCAAAGAAACTATTCTCGAAATTAAACGGGCCTATAAAATTATCTACCATGATGCCGCCACCCGGGCCGAGGCCATAAAAATAATCCAGGATAAATTACAGCCTCTAGATGAAATAAAAGCTATTATGGATTTTATAAATAAAAGCGACCGCGGTCTCATTCGTGGATAGATTTGGGATTAAAGACTGGTATATCTGGCCCTGTCAAAGTAATTCCGGTGTATTTAATATGGAGGCAGATCATGTTTTAGCCCGGGAAATGACTATAACACTTCAACGACCGTTACTCCGATTCTTTACCTGGAAACCATATTGTATATCCCTTGGCTATCATCAAAAAATGGAAGAAATCGATATCGATCTGTGCCGGCAACAAAAAGTGGACCTGGTGCGACGGCCCACCGGTGGACGGGCCATTCTGCATGCCGAGGAATTAACCTACAGTGTGGTTTACCCCTTTGAGGGAGTTGATGTCGCAAAATTTTACCGACTGGCCCACCTGCCCTTTGTCCAGGCATTACAGGATTTCGGGATAAAAGCAGAATTCGAAAAAACCCAGGCGGATTTTCGGCAAGCCTATAAAACAGAAAAATCCCAGATCTGTTTTGCTACGTCGGCACAAAATGAAGTTGAAATAGCAGGGAAAAAACTGATTGGCAGTGCCCAGAGAATTTATGAAAAGGCAATCCTGCAACATGGTTCTGTTCTTCTGGGAAAGAAACATGAAGAACTGGTTGACTTTCTCAAATTACCGGACGAATCAAAAAAAAGGATGAAAATCTACATCCAAAATCACACCGCAACCATATGGGATTGCTCGCCTGGCCTGAAAGCTGAGGAATTATCGCAAAGAGTGGAGGAACAGTTCGAAAAAATATTCAAAATAGAATTTACTCATATCAATCAGAATCAAGAATTGATCTCCCTGCTGAACTCAATTTCCAAAAATCCGGATCCGAATTTCAACTGAATTAACCTAATAAATTACCATTTAAAATCTGCAGGGATCAAAGTTTGAATCAAGTAAAATTTACTCTAAGTATTAAATCCTGCAATTCGTGCAGAAATAATGAAACAAATTCATAAAAAATTCATCTAATAATCCTTATATTGTTTTGTATGAATTAGAAAAAGGGCTTTAGAATGATATATCTGTTATCGATAATTTTCGTTTTGAGTGTTCTGGTTTTTTTTCATGAGCTGGGACATTTCATGTTTGCCAAATTATTTGGGGTTCGGGTTGAGAGATTTTCTATCGGATTTCCACCTCGACTGTTCGGAGTTAAAATCGGTGAAACGGATTATTGCATTTCGGCCATCCCCTTTGGCGGATATGTGAAAATGACCGGTGTTATTGACGAGAGCATGGATACCAGTACTCTTACCGGTGCACCCTATGAGTTTGCCTCAAAAAAATGGTGGCAAAAAACCATCATTCTGGTCGGCGGTGTGACCATGAATGTGATTCTGGCCTGGGTAATTATCGGTGGTCTCCTTCATTTTGAGGGCGAACCGATAATCCTTTCCACTACCATTGGCCAAATGGTGGAAAACGGTGTTTCACAAAAGGCGGGAATCCAAATTGGAGATAAAATTTTATCGATCAATGGTACACCGGTATCAACCTGGAATGATGTACGGGATCTTTATTTCGAGAATTTAGGAGGTGAACTGAGAATCAAAGTTTTACAGAACGGGGTTGAGAAGAAGGTGATTTTCGACCGATCCTTATTGAAATCCCAGGGAGCAGACCAGCTCGATATGTTCCCCGTTTTTCCGGCGAAAGTAGGAGAGGTTCTGCCCAATAGCCCTGCCCAGAAAGCATATCTGCAACGAGGCGATGAAATCCTGAATATTGATGGCAAACCGATCAAGAATTGGGACGAGATGACCGAGGTGATTAAGAAAAATCCAGATAAACCGCTGGATTTTACCATTTTGCATGATGGTTCGGAGATAAGTAAAACAATCACTCCGGAAACTGCTGACGAAATCGATGAGAATGGCGTTAGTCATATGATTGGTAAGATTGGTATCGGTATTTACTATGAAAAGAAAAGTCTGCCCATCTTTGCTGCTTTCGGGGAAGGATTTAGCCGAACTGTTTTTATTACCGGTCTTAACATCAAAGGAATCTGGTGGCTGGTTTCGGGGAAGAAGTCAGCCCGGGATATGCTGGGCGGTCCGATTATGATCACCAAACTTGCCGGGGAATTTGCCAAAAGTGGATTCGCCAGTCTGATGGAATTAATTGCAAACCTGAGCATCATGCTGGCCCTGATAAATATTCTGCCTATCCCCGCATTGGATGGCGGACATATTGCCATCGTATTCATTGAGGAAATCCGGCGAAAACCACTCACTACAAAAACCAAATTGAAGATACAACAAGTGGGAATGGCGATCTTGTTTGTCCTGATAATTTTTGTGATGTACAACGATATCTTACGTATCTTTACCAAATAAA
>CAYVKM010000005.1:0-67669 GCA_964452045.1 uncultured Calditrichaceae bacterium | reverse complement strand
TGAGTGGTGCCAAAATGCCCATGAACCATGCTACTCTGCTAAACAGTCTGCTGATACGGGCCCTGGATTACAATGATATTTATTGGGAAGAGGATCCTTCCCATCCCAGCGATATCATTCCCGCTGCATTAACCCCGGCAGAAACTCTGAATAAAACAGGTAAAGAGGTCATCACGGCAATTGTGCTGGCATACGAGTTTGAACAAAGAATGTGTGAGTTCGCCCATCCCGGAATCCGGGAACGAAAATGGCATCATGCCACCCTCACCGGTTTTGTCTCGCCCATAGTTGCCGGAAAAATTCTGGGACTTAACGTCCCCCAAATGGTTAATGCCATCGGTATCTCAGGAAGTCATTCCTGCACCCTAGGTGCGGTAACGGCCGGTAAACTGACCAATATGAAAAATACCGTCGACCCAATGGCGACCCAGGCAGGGGTAATTGCCGCACAATTGGCGCAACAAGGTTACAGCGGTCCGGAGCACGTAATCGATGGAAAAGAAGGATTAGTGGATACCTTTGGACCGGAATTCGAGCTTAACCTCCTGACCGATAAATTAGGTAAAGACTGGCGTATTCTTCGTTGCAGTATGAAGGCCTTTGCCGCCGAGGCTCTTACCCACTCCCCCATCACCGCCGTTCTGAAAATCGTGAAGGAGAACAACCTTTTACCAGGTGATATTGCCGAGATAAAGGTGAAGACCGTGGCCCGGGCAGCGGATATTCTGTCCGATCCCTCCAAATACAAACCGACCAGCAAAGAAACTGCTGATCATAGCCTACCCTACTGCCTGGCCGCTGCAGTAGTGGATGGAATGGTTACCCCTTCACAATTTAAGGACGAGAAACTAAAAGATTCCCAGATATGGGAGCTTCTGCCAAAAATTAAAGTGGTGGCCGAGCCTGAATTCGAAAAGCTATTTCCCAGACTAAAAGCAGCCGATGTGACCATTACCACCACTAATGGTAAAAAACACCAGCTCCGGGTGGATTATCCCAAGGGCGATTACCGCGATCCCATGTCCGAGAAGGAATTGATCGATAAATTCGACAGCATGGTGCTGGATAAGGTAGGAAAGGCTCAGCGGGATCGTATTGTGGAAAGTATTATGGATCTGGAAAAGGTGAAAAGCATGAAGGAATTCATGCAACTGATGGTTCAAAAATAGGGAATGCAGTTTATATTTTTTTGTTGAAGTTCCAAGTAGTGGGTTACAGTACCAGCTGTTTCATTGAATTATCGACATCGGTCAAAAACTGCTCTATTTCCCCGGCATATCCCTGATAATAAACCGGTTCTGCACGCAGGGGAAGGGCTTGCTTGTAAATCAACTTGAGCTGTTCCAACAATCTCTCCCGGTCTCCCTGCCGCTTGCCACCACTCATCCACCGGGCGATTTCCGGGCGAAGGGTTTTATATTCGGCCTTAAGGGTAAAATAGGAAATGTAACCTTCATCCGGTTGAACCTTTTTAAGGGCTTCAACAGATTTCATTAACCGCTGATAAATGCTTTCCAGGTAACTCCGATCGGAAATATCCATCTCCAGAAACAAATTTTCAATCTTTTGCAGGAGCACATTTTTCTCAATTTCTCTGTACTTTTCATTTTGTGGTAGTGCCTGCAGTATGTCCTCGGCGCTGCTCAGACGACCATTAATTTGTTTGATCAAATCCTGTTTTAAATCGGTGAAAGTGGCAGATTTCAGCTGTTCCTGCAAGGCGGAAGTATTAATTAGATAGGCCTGCAAAGCATCCTGGCGGGGAATACCATTATTTATCCGGTCAATTGCTTCTTCCGAATAAAGGGCAGCCCGGTCAACCTTATTCATTTTCAGATAACTGTCTGCCCGTATCAATTTAATCTTAAAACAATTTTCTGAATTATCGATACAGTCAATATCGGATTCTACAATTTCCCTGTCACTTCCCCTGGTCTGCATATCCTCAAGTTTTTTTAGTTTAGATGCACATCCCAACAGAAACAGAAAAATGATGCCAACCGGGATTATCCGGAATAACATATTTTGTAACCAAGGCCGATATTGAATAAAAAGTCTCATGACGCCTCTCTAAGAATGAGTCCTGAAATTAATAGTCCCTCTGTGACTTGTTAACTGAAAAGGTTAAACGAACACCACCCTTGACAAATTGGAGCTCTTCCGGATTAATTTTATCACCCAGCAATTTTAGCCATTTTTCACTCTCCTGGGGAAGACTCATTTCATCAAGATTAAAATTAATTTTTATGTTTTTACCGGACACCAACAAATTTTGCTGACCCCGACTGATAAACTGAAATAAATCGATTCTCAATATTTTTTCCATGATAAAATAAATAATTTGCAGAATTAGTATGGTGATAAAACTTCCGCCGGCAAACCGGAGTCGGGTTATCCTTTCCAACTTTATCCTAAAAGTATTATCGGCAAAAGCAATGTCATCCGAAGTGATATCAAAATCAATCAAAAATTTTATCAGAAAATCGATCATAAAAGTCACTCGACACTTCCCCTCCATGAAATCAAAAAGCACCCGGTCAATTTCTTTCACTTCTTTAAAATAGTTCTGCAAGAATTGATTTATTTTTGCCTGGGGGACAAGCAGCGACGGTTTAAGAAAATTATCTTCTCCAAAAAAGTGGGCAAAATTACTAAAAAGATCTTCAGGCATTTTAATCGCATTTTTTTATAAACTGAACATTAATCAAGCTATATCCAAAAGAAATAAAACTACACTTGGACAATCACAAATCCAAAAATAAATTTAAGCTTTTATCAGGCCGAAAACCGAAAGCGACAGGTACATAATGACCAAGGATAGATTTTTCAATTTTCATATAGCACACCATAAAACAATATTATGGATAATTGCCATTTTAATTACCGTTAGTTCGGCAGTTTATCAAAGGCTTACCGGGCCAACCTACCCGGTTCGGGGCAAAGTCCATATAAATAGCACCGAGATTTCCTTTAAACTATTGCGCAGTGAAATTACCGATCGTGATGCCTTAATCAAAATAGAGGTACCAGATACGTTGATTCATGGCTATGTGAAATACAAACGCTATAACTCGAACGACGAATGGAACAAGCTGCTCCTGAAACGGGATGGAGATTTTATCACCCAGCAACTTCCCAGACAACCTGCCGCCGGTAAACTAATTTATCAGGTTTATCTTCAGACGGGCAGTCGAACGCTATCTATCACCGGAGATGAGCCTGTGATCATCCGATTCAAGGGTCATGTGCCAGAAGCCGTTTTGATTCCCCACATTCTGCTTATGTTCCTGGCTATGTTGTTCTCCAACCGAACTGCTTTGGAGGCACTTGATCCGGAAGGAAATGCCAAAAGATATATGTACTGGACCATGGGCCTGTTTCTGGTGGGAGGATTTATTCTGGGACCACTGGTTCAGAAATATGCTTTCGGTGAATTATGGACCGGCATTCCCTTCGGCTACGATTTGACCGACAATAAGACGCTGATCGCCATGCTCGGCTGGCTCTGGGCCTGGCTAAAAAACAGTAGGGGTGAGAAAAGCCGGGGCTGGATATTTTTTGCAGCTTTCTTAATGCTGGCCGTTTATCTCATTCCACACAGTGTATTTGGGTCGGAATTGGATTATACCCAGGGCCATCAGGCAAAATAAATCAGAAGTATTCAATCAGCAGAAGTGAAATGCCCGGGCCTGGCACAGGTAGTGGGTTGAGGATTTCCGCAAATATCTGTACATCATCCATCCGGAAAAAAGACCTTACCGTCCCTCGATATCCTGATGTCTCCTATAAATCTTTCTTTTTAACCCGGGAACTTTGTGTTAATTTTTGATTTATTATTTTGGTTAATATCTTTAATACAAAGGCATGTTAAAACTTAAATCGATACTAACGGCACAACCTGTATTTGAAACCTTTCGGGACAGGCTGTTCGCGAATACCACTGTTGAAATTAAGGGTTTAAGTGGTTCTTTTTTAAGTATCGTATTAAACTATGTCTACGATCTTTTTGAAAATAGCATTCTGGCAATTGTCCCGGAGACTGAAAAGGCAGAAAGGCTGGCCGACGACTTGCAATCTCTTATGCCACAAAACCGAATTTTATATTTTCCCCAGGCCGAGATCGTCCCGTTCGACCAGGGAAATTTTACCCCATCCCTTTACAGCGCAAGACTAAATGCGTTAATCAGTACTCTGGAAAATCCGGCCTCCATCGTTATAACAACTCCGGTTGGACTCCTGCAACGTATCGAATCCCCGGAAGAAATCCGGAAACAGGTCAGTTACGTGCAGGTCAAGAACCAGCTGGACCGGGAGTTCCTGCTTGAATGGCTGGTCAGTTCCGGATTCGAACGGGTACCCGCTATAGAAGAGATCGGGCAATTCAGTGCCCGTGGCGGAATTGTTGATGTTTTTTCCTTTGAAGCCGAAGCCCCCTACCGGATCGAATTTTTTGATGATGAAATCCATTCCATCCGGGAATTCGATATCCTGACCCAAATGTCCCTACGACAGCTGGAGAAAATCAGGATCGTTGGAAAAAACGATGAAATTCAAAAAAATGCCACCCTCTTCGATTACTTACCAGCCGGCAGCCTGATTTTCTGGGATGATGTGGAGCAAACCAATAAATCCATTCAGGATTGGCTCGAAAATGCAGAAAGAATTTTTAGCTCAGGAGAAAAAGTAGGAATTGGCGATATATCAAGCACTTATCTCTCCCGGCAGGAGATAGAAAAATCTGTCTCAGGAAATCGGCAGATCATTCATCGCCATTTTAAGGGAACCGGGAATGGCCATCTGGATTTTAATGTACACCAGGCCGAGTCTTTTCATGGCAATATAAAATTGCTGGTCAAATTCCTCAATAAATGTTATGGCAGGGATAACAAGAAAAATTCACCGGTTTATCTGGTTTACGACAAACCAACCCGGCGTGAACGTTTAGAAGAAATTATCCTGGCTGAAATGGGATGGCTGCCTCCAATAAAATTTATCCAGGGGGATATCCACAACGGATTTTCCATACCGGATCTCCAGACGGAAATACTAACCGAACATGAAATTTTCGATAGGGTTAAAGCACGACGTAGCCGGCGCAGATTGCGAGTGTCCGGAAGTCTGATCAGACATCTGAACAGTCTGAAATTTGGCGACTATGTGGTGCATGTGGATTACGGAATCGGAAAATATATTGGTACGGAACGCATAAATGTGGCCGGGGTGCAGAAGGATACCATTAAAGTCGAATACGAAAATAAGGATATCCTTTATGTTAACCTGGACAAATTGAATCACGTCCAGAAATATGTAAGCGAAGAAGGATACAATCCACCGCTTACCCGGCTGGGCAGTGCTGAATGGGAACGCACCAAGGAAAAAACGAAAAAGGCAGTCGAGAACATCGCCCGGGATTTGGTCAAATTATATGCTGAGCGGATGAGCGGTGGTGGAATAAGTTTTTCCGAGGATACACTCTGGCAAAAGGAACTGGAAGCTTCATTTTTGTATGCTGATACGCCGGATCAGGCCCGGACAACCCAGGAAGTAAAAGAGGATATGGAACGGGGTAAACCGATGGACCGGCTCATCTGCGGTGATGTGGGTTTTGGAAAGACAGAAGTTGCTATCCGGGCCGCGTTTAAAGCGGTGGTCGACGGTAAACAGGCCGCATTTCTGGTACCAACTACTATTCTGGCGCAACAGCATTATCACACCTTGCGTGAAAGATTGAAAAATTTTCCGGTAAACATTGAGGTACTCTCCCGATTTAAAAGCAGGGCGGAGCAAAAGATAATTATCGATCGGCTTAAAACTGCCGATGTTGATATCGTTATTGGTACCCATCGTTTACTGTCTGTCGATGTTGAATTCAAGGATCTGGGGTTACTGATTGTTGATGAGGAGCAGCAATTCGGAGTAAAGCACAAAGAAAAACTCCGGCAGCTAAAAACAAATGTGGACACCCTAACTTTGTCTGCAACACCAATTCCCCGGACATTACAGATGGCATTGATGGGGGCACGGGATTTATCAAATATTGATACCGCACCCAGGAACAGGCTGCCGATTATCACCGAAATTTGCTCCTGGGACAAAGAGTTAATCTACAAAGCCATTACCCATGAACTGGAACGGGGTGGACAGGTATTTTTTGTTCACAACCGGGTACAGACCATTGAGGGTGTGGCAGCGATGCTGATGCAGATTGTCCCAAAAGCTAAAATAGCTATTGCTCATGGCCAAATGCCGGAGCGGGCCTTGGAAAAAATCATGCAGGATTTCTATGATAAGAAGTACGACGTTTTGCTGGCTACTATGATTATTGAGAACGGATTGGACATACCCAATTGCAACACTATTATCATAAACCGGGCGGATAAATTCGGACTGGCTCAACTGTACCAGTTGCGTGGTCGGGTAGGCCGATCCGATCGCCAGGCTTATGCGTACCTGATTGTTCCGCCGCATGATCGTCTTAACGAAACCAGCCTGAAGAGGCTATACGCCATTGAAGAATTTTCGGAACTCGGCTCCGGTCTAAAAATTGCCATGCGCGATCTGGAGATTCGTGGTGCGGGAAACTTATTGGGACATCAGCAAAGCGGGTATATCAATGCAGTCGGATTCGATCTGTATCAAAAAATATTAAAGGACACTGTCGATAAAATCCAGGAAGAAACCCTGCCCGAGGAATTGATTAAGGAACGAACGCCCACAGTTGATGCGGCGGTCGAAGTGGACGCCGAAACTTTTATACCGGACGATTATATCGAATCCAGCAACGAAAAAGTGTTGATTTATCACCGCCTGTTAAATTTAGAGAGCATCCTGAGCATCGACAATCTGGCCAAAGAACTCAAAGACCGTTTTGGACCACTGCCCTTGCCAGCAGAACAATTGATTGAAATGGTAAAAATAAAAAAGCTTGCCAGTCAGCGATTTATCAAACAAGTTAGGATCCTGAAAGGAAAAATGTCGTTGACTTTTGATGAGAAAGTTGTAGATAAGGATTTCTTTGTAGAAAAGGAGCTGCCCAGATATATTAATCAAACCATAGCCCAATTATCTTTCAGCCAGACTCATGGATTTAAAGTACATTTAAATTTAGCGGGTAGTAACCCACGGGAGTATTTAACATTTGCACAAAATTTCTTGCAAAGACTATAGGATCAAAATAATTTGTGCAGCTATTTAATCAGATAAATCAGTTTTAATAGTTTACAGGAGGATTTTTTTCATGCGATACCTTTTTGCTTTTATGTCATTGTTCTTTCCATTGCTATTCTTAATGAGCTGTGGAAAATCACCCAAAGTAATTGCCAAGGTGGAAGGCAATAAAATTACGGTGAACGATCTGGAACAATATCTGGAAAGAAATAAAAGAGTAACCGATATTGCTGCAGTTCCCCTTGAAGAGCGTAAAGCGGCACTGCAGGAGCTCATTGATAATGAAACAAAAATTGTCCGGGCCCAGGAATTGGGTTTGGATAAAAAACCCGAGTTTGTTTCCGATATTGAACAGCAGATAGACCGAATGTCCGCACAGAAGCTTTCCCAAATCGAGATCATAGATAAACTCGTTCCCTCAAAATTGACCAAAGCCTTCTTTGAGCTCAGTACCAGAAAAATTAAGATTGGGATTGTTGCTCTGGGTTTTACCGGGATTAAGGACATGAATGTCCAGCGTAGTAAAGATGAGACCATCGAACTTGCCAACCGTATTTTCGACGATATTAAAAATGGTCAGTCAATTGTCGAACTGTCGCAAAAAAATTCTGAAAGCATGATGGTCAAAAGGAAAAAGGGCGTTATTGAACCCTATCGTGCCGGTCTATTTGATCCGGAGGTGGATCTGAAAATTTCCCGGGCAAAAAAGGGCGACTTGCTTGGACCAATTGTAACAGACCGGGGTGTTTTTATTGTGCAGGTGCTGGAAGATGAACCAATGAACACTGGTGGTAATTATGCCGATGCCGAAAGTAAAATTAAAATGCAAATATTCAGTCAATTTTACCGGCCGGAAGGCGATTCACTGTTTAAAAAATTGTCCTATGATTATAAAAATGATCTGGGTTGGTCTTTATCCAAAGAAGGCATGGAGCAGTTTGTGCAGAGAATCGATACACTCTCTAAAGAATCAACCTTCCAGGATACTTCCTTTACCGAGCAGGATCGTAAAATTCTATTGGGTCACATCGGATCGGTAAATATAACTGTAGACTATTTTCTTGACCAGTTTAAAGGGAATTTCTACCGGGCTGCACCTCAGTACAATTCCGTGGAAAAGCTGGATAGAAACCTGAATGGTTTTATAAACAATTATCTGAGCTGGGTATTAATGGCCCGGAAAAAAGGTGTCGATAAAGATCCGGAGATTGTGGCCCAGATCGATAATATCAAAAGAAGCAAACTTTCCCAGATGTTCGATCAATACGAGATCAATCCGAATATTGAACCCACTGAGCAGGAAATTGAGAATTATTACCGGGATAATCCGGAGCAATTTACCGAGCCGGCAAAAATTAAAATCTGGGAAATTGCCCTGAAATCGGAAAAAGAGGCGGAAGAGGTTTATCACAAAGCTTTAAAACGAGGCGCAAATTTTGAAGATCTGGCAGCCCAATATACGGAAAAGCGCACCATGAAAAATCGTAAAGGCAATCTGGGATACCAAAGCGAAAAATCCACCCGGGAAATTGTGCAAGAAGCATTCAAAGCGGGGCCAAACAAGATTGTGGGACCTATCCTGGAAAAAAATCTTTACTATGTTATCAAAACCGGTGATCTCCAGCCATCTTATGTGAGACCATTCAATGAGGTGAAATTAATCGCCAAAGGCAATGCCCAGCGGGAAAAAGCAAACCGCATCAAACAATCGCTGCTTGCCCAGCTTCAGCAACAATATGATGTATGGATAAATGAAACTTTACTTAAAAAATTATCATAGGACATCGAGATGAGAAAATTATTGCTGAATATTTTCCTTTTTCTGCTCACACTGGCAATACTTTTTACCAGTTGTCAGAGCAAGTCCATTCCCGATATTGAGATAATCGCCAAAGTAGGCGACCAATACCTGACCCGGGATCAGTTGCTGAAATGGATGCCACCCAATCTTCCCGAAGAACAGAAAGCCATTGTCGCACGTCAATATATTGACCGGTGGGTCCAAAAAACCAGCATGGCCATTACCGCCGAAAAAGAGGGGGTAGAATTAAGTCCCTATGAAGATTGGTCCATTGAAAATCTGAAGAAGGAAATGCTGGTTCAGCGGTATATTGACGCCAAATTACCCCGGGACATCATCATTACCGATGAAGAGATTTCAAATTATTATGATAAAAACAAAGATGAGTTCATTCGGGATCAAAATGAAGTCCATCTGGTGCAGTTATATCTGGAAAATCTGGATAAAGCAATCGCCGAGGAAATCAGGGAACTAAAATCTTTGGAAGAGGTGATCGAAAAGAACTTCCTGGAAAACCAGGTTAACCGGATGGTGGAAAAAAACGGTGATTTAGGTTATGTTCCGGAGGAAAATTTACGGCCGGAGATCCAGAGAATCGTGCGAACCGGAAGCACCGGAAAAATTTACGGCCCCATCAAAATTGAATCCGGTTATTATTACTTCCAGATGATGGATAAACAGAAAGCCGGCAGTTACAGAAGTTTGGATCTGATGAAAGATGAAATCAGGACCAGATTAATCTCAATTAAGCGGGAGAAACTGTCGGAAGATCTGGCCAAGAAAATTGCTGAAAAGATGAATATTGAAATTCATATGGAACATATTAAATAGTTGGCATTAGAAATCTTAAGGGTTATAGTTAATCTTATTCAATCAAATAATTAAGAAAATGGAAATAGATACAGAATGAAAAAATACTTTCTATTAACAGGACTAACATTAGCAATTCTCTTCAGCTCAGTCCGGGGACAACAAATTATGGATGGCATTGCTGCTATTGTGGGTGATGACATCGTCCTTATTTCCGATATCAACGGTTTGGTTGTCCAGTATGCATTTCAAAATAAAATCGACCTCTCCCGTAAACCGGATCTCTATGAATCCTTGCGGAAGCAATTTCTGGAATCATTGATTGACCAGAAATTATTGTTGATTAAAGCAGATGAGGATACTATTAATGCCGACGAGGACCGGGTGGAACAAACCTTGAATCAGCAAATGGATTACCTGGTACAGCAGGCTGGTTCGGAAGACAAATTGGAAGAATACTATTCTGCTCCCCTTTTTAAAATAAAAAATGATATGCGCAAAGAAATTGAGAACCAAATGCGTATCGGCATGTTACGGGAGAAAAAATTCAGCGATATCAAAATTTCCCGGAAAGAAGTAGAACAATTCTACAATACCTATAAGGACAGTTTACCTGCCCGGAAATCGACCGTGGATATCAGCCATATTCTGATGAATGTAAAACCTAGTGAAGAAAGTGCTCAGGCGGCTTATGAGAAAATCGAGGAAATTAAAAAGAAACTAGAAGCCGGGGAAGATTTTGCCGAATTAGCCCGCAAATATTCTGAGGATCCGGGATCGGCCAGAAATGGCGGAGACCTAGGTTTTGTTTCCCGGGGCACTCTGGTCAAAGAGTTTGAAGAAACCGCTTTTAGTCTTAAAGAGGGGGAAATTTCCACTATCATTCGAACTCAGTTCGGATTCCATATCATTCAGCTGATTGAACGGCAGGGGGAACGGATCCATGTCCGGCATATTCTGATACAACTTCAACCTACGCTACAGGACGAGCAACTGGTAATTAATAAGCTCGATACCATCAGACAAAAAATAATCGATGGGGACAGTACTTTCGAGCAAATGGCCGTGAAGTATTCGGTTGATCCTAATGTTCAGAACGATCAGGGGCATCTGGGTGAATTCGAAACGGGAGCATTCCAGATGAAAGAATTTGAAACTGCTATAGCCGGATTAAAAGTAGGTGAAATCAGTAAACCATTTAAAACTGAATTTGGATATCATATTGTTCGTTTAGATAAGCGCCAGGAGGCTCGGCCAATTAGTTTAAAAAACGATTGGGAACAAATTGAACAGTGGGCGCTGCAAAAGAAAAGGGAAAACGATTTTAAGGAGTGGCTGACGCAACTCCGGCAGGAAATACCAGTTGTAGTTAAATTAGAATTATAATTTTAGAATGATTTCTGAAATCACGCCAAACATTTTAGTGGTGGAAGATCAATTAAACTGGCGTCGTTTATTCAAAGTATGGCTTAAAAACGAATTTCAACCCACCTTTTGTGCCAACCGGTCGGAGGCAATTTCTGCTTTAAGTAATGGTTATTTCGACGTGGTGATTATGGATCTGGGTCTTCCAGGTCCCCAGGAAGGTATTGATACCATCCAGGAAATTATCAAACAAAAAATCGATTGCAAAATAATTGTCGTCAGCGCCTACACCGACAGAGAATTACTGCGCAAAGTTCAGAACTCCGGTGTCTATGCCGTCTTCGAAAAAACCGAAAGCCTCGAATTCGAATTACCCGTACTTATCAAAAAGGCATACGAACTGATAACTCTGGAAAGGGAGAATAAATATTTGAGCGCTGAATTGCGCAAAACCACCGAAGAATTTTCAATTTTAGGTGAGAGCGAAACCGCAAAATCTTTGCGCCAAACAGCGAAAAATGTAAGTTCCAGCGATTTGCCGCTTCTTATTATTGGGCCCACCGGATCCGGTAAAAATTACCTGTCCAGATATATTCATCAATTATCCCCCAGAGCGAATAAACCGTTTGTGACGATTAATTGTGCCAACCTTTCCCCAGAACTGGCAGAAAATGAATTGTTCGGTCACGTGCGTGGTGCATATACCGGCGCAGACAGAAGCTCAAAAGGTAAATTTAAAGCTGCGGATGGAGGAACTTTATTACTTGACGAGGTTGGCGATTTATCACCTTCCATTCAGGCAAAACTACTTCAGGTAATTGAAGAGAAAAGCTTTTTTCCACTGGGCGGCAGAGATAAAATTGAGGTCGACATCCGGATTATGGCCACCACCAGCCATGATCTGTCCGATGAGGTAGAAAGGGAAAATTTTCGGAAGGATCTGTATTTCAGATTAGCCGGGTTTCTGATTAATATCCCCCCTTTAACTGAGCGCAGGGAAGACATTCAACTTTATTTTGACCATTTTGTCCGGGATATTTGTAGCAAGGAAAATTTAGGCATTCCCGAAATCGATCCGGAGATTTATCCGCTTTTAGAAAATTTGACCTGGAAAGGTAATCTTCGGGAGTTAAAAAACTCGATTACCAATATCCTGGTTTTTCACCCGGAGAAAATATCTGTTAAGGATGTGCTGGCAAAACAATATAATGAAAAAATTAAAGTAATATCAAAAAGTGTTCAACGGGACTATAGCTTGAAGGAGATGGCAGCTCTGTACGCCTTGGAATTATTTGAAAAGTATCAGAAAAAAGGTACGGTTGCAGAAATACTCAAGATTGACCACAAAACCCTGAATCGTTATTTAAAAATGAAAGTAAGCTGATGAAGCAGAAAAACAATCCGGATCGGGAGCAAATAATTTCTGACTGGCTATCGCTCTATCCCATTCGTCAGGTAGAATATGAAATGGATGAAAAATCTCATGTCGTATTAATTGTTCCACACCCGGAAAATTGGTTTACCCGGAAATTTTTACCGAAACCCAAATCTCCCGCCCAGAGAATTCATCTGGACGAAATCGGAACATTTATCTGGCAACTTTTTGATGGTAAATTGAATATCCTGGCTATCTGCGACCGGTTACAGGAAAAATACGGCGAAAATATTCAGCAGGCGGAAGAGCGGACTGTCCTCTTTACCCAGCAAATGTACAAACAGGAGTTTGTCAAGGTCTATTCCAAAAAGGCTGAAAAAAAGTAGGTCGGTAATCTTCAATATTCTCCAAAAGACCTTCACCCACAAAAAGGGCTATATAATTCTTCACAGATCCCATATTAATATTTCCGACCTCTAAACACTGATTTATTTGATTTATTTCATAATCCATTGGTCAAGAAACTTTGATTCGTTTATACGGATCCTGTTTCCTGACCCAGGCAACAAAACGCCTAATTTCCGGTCGCGATCTGAGCCGTTCGATGGTGAAAAACGATTCTGCCAGTTCTTTGTTGGTAAAAGAACGATGGACTGTCCGGTGGCAGGCGTGACATAAAATAGCGGTGGGACTCTGGCCACCATTTTAACTTTTAGGGATCAGATGATGCACAGTGTAGTTTTCAACTTCCCGGCCACAGAGTTCACACTTCATATAAAAACAGGAAGATATTGTTCTCTAAAAAGACCGGCTTCATTTTACTTTTAAAAATTGTCCCAGATAAAACCGGATAATATTTAATTCCGAATTTACCCGGGGTTTTAAACCAAATTTTATATTTTCCAGAATGCCTTCGTACATACCGCTCGCGGCAAGGACATCCCGAAATTCCCGGCGGCTCATGCCGGAACGATAATGGGACAACATCCACTTGCCGATATCATATCCCAACAGATGATACTTATCCGGTGTGGTCTGCATTTGCTGGCGAAAACGACTGAGGAAAGTCCGGTAATTCCAGGATTCGGGATCAAAATAACCGGGCGAAATAAAAATTAGCCCATCCAGGTAAACCCTTTGCTGAATCAGTTGATCCGGGACGTTCCATCCCTCATTACCAAGCAGGGTCGTCCTGATATTCTGGAAGGCAAATTGCGGCCCAATAAACGGAACATACTCGGGATAAGTAATGATAAACAGGGCATCGATCCCGGTAGATGGTACCTGGGTTGAATCAATCTCATGTCTGGATTCATCGGCAAATAGCGTTTCAGTGAGATACTGTTTGAATTGTTCCTGGATCTCTTCATCGGTCAACAATGAATCGGCAGTTAACACCGAATCTCGAAAAATGATATAGAAACCCTTCTTACGTATCGCTTTCAACTGCCGGGAAAAATCCTGAGTATCTTGGTAGTACCATTGTTTCTCCACCACCTCCCGACCGCTGTCCTGCACGGTTTCCTCAAATCCTTTGACCATTGCCTGACCATAGGGATCGGCAGGAGCCAGGATAGCGAAGGTCTTAAAATTCAAATCCTTCACGGCATAATTCGCCAGATATTTTCCTTTGATTTCGGCATCGGGATTTATCTGGAAAGCGTATGGACTGATCGCGGCCAGCCCTTTTTGGGCACTTACCGGGGAGATAAAAGGAAAACTTTCGTATTTGGACAGCAGGGTAAAAATGGTATTCTCAACATCGTCAACCGGACCCAGTACAGCCAATGGCTGATATTTATCAAGAACCGGCATGGCTTTTTGGATGGCGGGAAGCGGATCCTGATCCAGGGTGAGTGTGTCAATCTGAACAGCTTTATTTCGATCCCGCTCGGACATTTCATAGGCAGCATAATAAAAACCTTTGGCAATCGCCTCGTTGACAGCCTTACTGGAATTTTCTCCGGATTCCAGGATTAATATCCGGTTACTGCTTAAATTGGCACCCATTTCTCCTCTTAAAAGCCTCTTGGCAACATCCGCATAAATATGATAGGGATAATCCGCAATGAATAGTTTAAGTATCTGTTCCCCCTCTTCCTCCTGACCGGCGTCAATTAATTTTTGTGCTTTTACTATTTCGACCAGGCCCCGGAAAGTATCATCAGGATATCGATCACTCAGATTGCTGATTTCCTTTTCTGTCAGATTATCTTCCATCGTATAAAAGATAAACTCTCCCGCTTTCTTTTTAAGCCGGGCATCGCTTTCATTATAGATAATCCACAACCAGTTATTTACTGCCGATTCATAATCACTCTGCCGAAAATCAATTTTACCTTTGAGAAAGTAAATGTCGTCCAGATAATCGCTAAAGCGATAATTTTTGATAAAATTATCCACAACCAACCGGGAGGACTTGTAATCTCCTAATTTATAAAAGGATTTGGCCAGCATCAATTTTGTGGCGGTCTGTAAGCTGGAATTTGGATAATCCTTCAGGATCTGAATAAAAGTTCGCTGAGCCTTATCGTATTGACTGTTCTTATAAAAATTGACACCATCTCGAAATAGGGTAGCATCTGTTGACTGGGCAAAGAGAATATTCAAAGACAGAAGCACTGCCAGAATGATATAGTTAAATGATTTCAACAACATATCCTCCATTTTTCCATTATTTTGAATGGGAAATTTAAAAGATCAATTCCCAAAAATCAACGCGAGATAAATTGAAATCGTCCTGATTTGAATTCAGCCAATTTACCATTTTCAACTATGTATCAAGGGGATTAATTCAGAAATTTTAGTCCCGTTTCAGGCAGTATGATATATCCATCCTGTTTATTACCAATTTTTATACTACCCCCTTTCTGCTCCAATAAGGCAGTATAAGCAGCCAGCGCGGCATCCAGCTCATGATCCGAATACACTATAAGGGAATGAGGAACTATTATTCCGACTGTTTTTAGGTCTTCCTGCAACTTCTGTCTGTTACGAAGCAGTTTCTTTGAACCCAAAATACTGGGAAACAAAATTTTTCGGGCCGTAGTAGGATAGACCTCAATGGTTCTGTAATGCAATACCTTCAAATACTGATTTAACTCAAAACAACGTCTGATCCATCGCCGGGCAAAACTTTGCCTCGAAGTTGTGAAGCATCTAAATCCATTCCGGTTTAACAGATATTCTGCATAACGGCCTTTGTAAGGTGTGGTCTGCCTATGACTACACGGTTTGGGCGGATCGGAAAAGCAACAGTAATCCAGTTCAGCTGGTGGCTGTAATGGCCCATCAATAGCAATGGTTAGAATATTTTTCTGAAACGGACCGAGAATATGGAGAAGTTCCTGGAAACTTCTCCATATTCCAAGGTGAAGCACCGTACCGATTTCATCGATTATTGCAATTCCGGAGGCATTCTCTTCCCCGGAAGAGGGATCCAATCCCACACATACTTCACTACCTTTCAAAATTCCGAACCCATTCAATGCTTTCCATCGCCTCAGAGATATTCCGAATTTCCATGATTATCGGTACGTCGGTGGCATACTCCCGGAAAAACAAACCGTAATCGATCTCTCCTCGATTTATTCCCAGATGCAGGTCTTCCCGGCCATTATTATTATGAATATGAATTTCGATTAAATACTTTTCAATCTGTTCGAAATACTCAGCCAGGTTAAGGTCGTGCAGATGAGCATGTGCCATATCAAACACCGCTCCAACCGCGGGATGATCCACTTCTTTAAGAATGCTGATCTGTTCATTCCAGCCCGGAATCAGCAGAACATTTTTATTCGGGGGAGAATTCTCTAACCCGATTCGAATCCCCTTTTGGGATGCAGCATCCCCCAATTTTCTTAAATTTTGAACCAGGTTCTCCCGGCCAATTTGAGATAATTTTTGAATACCCACTGCATCCTTATGAATTAATCCCCCATGAACCACCACAATTTCCGCACCAATAGCTTCGGCTAGTCGTAAATATTCCAGATAACATTTCAGGTTGGCGTCCTGTAAAAAGGGATTCATGCTGGCAAGATTGATGTCGTAGAAAGTAGCGTGTAGAGTAACCTTTAAACCCGCTTTTTTAATCACTTCTTTTATAAACCGAAGATCTTCTTCGCTTATATCCACTGGGGAGAAAAAGGGACGTTCTCCCCGGATCTCTACATAGCGAATGGGTGAATCCGGAAGTATGTCAGCCACCTGGCCAAAATCTCTGATATTTTCAAAAAAGCAGGTTAAACCCCAGTTCAATTTACCTCATCCATTTAATTCTAGTACTTTCTGATTTCCACTAAATTTCCCACTTTATTCTACTCCCTTTTCCGAATGGATTCAACTAAATATAAATTTGAATCACCAGATTAAAAACGAATGATCCGGTAAATAAGTTCAGCCAGGACTTTATACGGTGATTTTTCAATGGATAATAAAAAAAGGGCACATGAACTGTGCCCTTTGGAAGAGGATGTATTATGCTGCCGCCACGTGATGGTCTTTAGTGGGCAATTCCCGAAATTGAAACTTCTAAATTACCATTTGGACCAGTAGTACTGATTTTGACGCTGACGTTATTGACCTGATTCGAATCAGGAGCTGAATCTACCAAAGAAAATCCAAAATTAGTCCAGGCTGGACTCTGGGTATCAGGAAGAGTTATATCAGTATTTCCTACAGCCTCGACATCACCTGTTTCCACAGAGACCCTTATACTCGTTCCACCAGCTAATGGGTTATCATTCTGGTCAGACACTGTACAAACAAAAGACTGACTACCTTGATTGGGAATATTAAATGATGTTGGATTGACAGAAATTTGCGGAATTCCTGAGAAGAGGACAATTCCGCTGCTCTCTATAGTATTCTGGTTTTCATCTGCAGTTCGGGCGGTTACAGTTGCGAAACCGGCACCATATACCGGGTGAAATGGTTTGGGATCTGCAGACATCAGATCGACTGATGCACGGCCCATAAGATCGGTTAAAGCAGATCCTTCAATAATGCCACCGGTGGTGGTAAAATAAACCGCCGTTTCGGGTCTTACCGGATTTCCGTACTTATCACCGACGTAAGCTGTAATCCCATCGGTCAATCCATAAATGTTATAACCCGGGAAATTCAGCTTTTCCACCGCAATACTAAAATGAGTAGAATCCGGTAATCCCCCATGGATGGCAATCGCAACAGGAAGTGACCTAATAACCGTACCACCCTCGTCGACCGATGCCATAACCTGAACGACTCCCGATACCGTACCACTGAAGATACTGGTACTGACTTTACCATTGGGACCGGTTTCGGCACTCAGCGGACTTAAAAATTCCCCGCCACCAGGTGAGGAACCCAGCTCAAAGTCTACCGTAACCGCATGCTCAACATCAACCGGTACTCCCATAGAATCCTGTACTTCGAAAGTAATTTCGGCGACTTCCGGAGATCCACTCTCTCGAACACCTATGCTGGACACTGATACTGTCGATAAAATAATACTTGCAGCAGATCCACTTGTTACAGGTGTTCCGGAAGTTGCGGTTAAGTTTAATTGAAGATCATCGATGGTTTGCCCGGGTACAGCTAATACCGAGATCGTATCTGCAATAAAGGTTGCCTTGAAAGCTACCACTCTTACATCAGCCGTTTGGTCCACTTCAAATTCCAGGGTAAACATGCCCTGGGCATCGGTAACGGTGGATTGCTCCGGGGAATAATCCAAAAGAATTACCACAGCATTCGCAATCGGTGTCGCTGTTTCCGAATTTTGCACCTGACCTGATAGTACCACCATATTTTCCGGATTTGGCTCATCCGAATCTGTTGGACTGTTACAACTGAACAGCCCCCAAAAAATGAACATCAAGAGTACAAGTAAAGGAAAATATTTTTTCATATTATTGGCTCCAGATTATCGGTTTTTTAATCTGCGTTCGTAATACCGCATCTTATTTTTAAAGGCATTATTGTACTCAATTAACAGGTCAGTTTTACGGGCGCCAGTTATTTTGCTTCTGAATCGTTGTTCCAATGAGGGTAACAACTCGGCTTTCAACAATATGATCAGTTCTTTTTTCCGAACTGTTTTTGACTCGAATCCAAAGACATAGCGCAATCCGAAAAACCACCAGGGCAGATCTTTCAGAAAGGGAATACCTTCCCGGGAGTTGCCCTCTTCATTGATGAACAGACCACCGATAATGGTTTCCTCTCCATCAAGGAGCAATACATCTGTTTCCGCTTTTGATTTGCGAATTTCCAGGCCCACATCACCGGTTGCGGTATTACTTCGTTCTACTTCCAGATCGAGGATGACAAAATCAATGGAGTCCTTTCTCACAATTACCGGTTTAACCCGGATAATTGATCCGGTTGAAAAGAATTGAGTGATCGCATTTCCAGCGAAATCCTGAATGGTAACCGAAATGTCGCTCCCCACCTGGATTCGTCCTTCACCACCTGACTTCACCGTGACCTGGGGACTGGAAATAACCTCACCAATATTATCGCTTTCCAGCGCCTTAAAGGTGGCCAGAACATCTGCAAAATCCCAATTCGGATTCACATCAATCTGGAACAGACCGCTTTGTGTTTCGGCGGCACTCATATTCACCCGGGCATTTGCATCCCTTCCCCGGAAAAGATCCCAGCTCATTCCGGCCTGACGAAGTTTAGAGATGTCAGTTTCGAAGAAGACTGCTGTAATAATTACTTCACGATTATCAAATTCACTTAGTAATTTTTGATCTGCCGCTGATATCTTTTTTCCCTGCTCACCACCCATTGGAATAATTTTGATGTAATCCTCATACTCCTCGTACCATAGATTATGCAGCTTCAGGATAAGTTCCATTGCATCCAGCCAGTGCATTTTCTCAATGTCCTCGCCAATCGGGAAATTGAGTCCCTCCGGATCAACAATAATTTTTCCCAGAAATTTTTTACTCAAATCATTAAAGAGCGCTAAGGCCTGGCTAAACGTCATGGTATTGGAGAGAGACACAATCTCTTCCGGCGCTGTATAGGCATTCCGCAGGGGTCGGAATCGTCTTCCTTGTCCAAATATCGCTGTCGTCCCGATCAGCGTAACTAAGATGATTAACAGAATAATACGTGCTTTCATGGGCAACTCTTTCTTCGGGTTTATGAACAGTTTACTTACCAGTCGTCTCCTCACCGAACCTGATATGAAGTTCGAATGTCTCTACAATGCCTCCTTTATTCAAAACAAAGTATGCTTTGTTATTTTCATGATCTATTCTCTTCAGATATCCCAGATAAACCTTATCACCTTCCTGCAATTCGTGGATCTTGCCTTCCGCGTCCGCCACCATGATTTTGTCCGGTAAAATGGCCTTTAATTCCGCCCTTTCCACCTCTAAACGTTCATCCACATTAGCTGGGATGTTTCTATAGATATAGGGATAGAAGGGATTTGAGGCTCTCTTTACGTACACATTTCCCAGGGTACGTTTAATAGGAGGCAAATTCTGGACATCGGCAAACAATGCCCATATTTCCATTTCAAAAGTAATAATTATCCGGTAGGCACTGGTCTCTTTGTCCTTATCCTCAACCATTCTCATGGTCAATTTATTGATCTTATAAACCTGGGGACCCTTTTCTAAAAAAGTGATAAACTTGTAAATTTTATAGTACGGACCTTCACCCTTAATATTATAGACATTATAGCTATATCGACCGGCACTTTTCACACCCTGATAAAGCATATCAAAATCCAGAACACCGCTGTAATTCAGAATAGTGTTCAGATACTGATAACTGTTTGCAGGCGTCACCGCTGGCACAATTTTCCTGTCGAGATTTGCTAACCGCTGCTCTTTTTCTTTAATAATCTTCTCAATGTTTTTGTATTCTTCCTCAACACCGGCCAAATTTGAAATTTGCTTCTTTATACCGTCAATTTTCTTTTGGACGATTTTAATCTTTTTGGGATAATGGTAAAGTGTAAAATATCCACTTACCCCTCCCAGCAGGACGACCAGTGAGATAAGAACAATGATATTTCTAAGTTTATATGACAATTTCTTTCTCCTTTATCATTAATCCGTTGGCAAAGTGGCGTTCATTTCAAAGTAATAAACTGTCCGTTCCCGAATCGCCTGTACCTGAACAATTTTTAATGCCCCTGCTCCCATGACCTGCGACAGTCTGGGAATTCGATCCCGATAAACCGCATATCCCTTTAACACCACCTCATTATCGGCAGTGGGAATGATTTCTGTAATCCAAATTCGACCAATTTTATCCTGGTTAATGGACAACTTGTGGAGGAACTTATTCCACTTGTCAATGCCGGCAGACATTTCATCCAGGACGCCAAATGCCTTTTCATAATTGGCCAGAACTGTCCGCCTCTCATTAAGTTTTGCCTCTATTCCTTTGAGATAATCCAACTCTTCCTGATGATATTGCTGCTGAGCAATTAATTCTTTCAGAACTTCCCGCTGCTCACTGATTTTTATAGTGGTGAAATAGGCGATTGCCGGAAGGGTAAAAAGCAATAACCAGCCAATTAGACCCAGCTTAAATTTCTTCTGACTTTCCCGGAAACTATCCGGTAAAAGATCCACATCATACAGAAATTTCTCTTTATCGTTCTGGGTACGCCAGGCAGCACCAATGGCAATGGCGTACTTGGAAACTTCTATTTCTTCATCATATATTTCCAGATTCGGTAAAGTGAGGTAATCAATTTTGATATCGTCAGATAACTTCTCCTTTAAAAATTCTCGCAGGCTCACCTGGTGCGCTTCGCCGGCCAGGATAATATTCTGAACTCTGGGCAGGTTTAGATTATCCTGTTCCAGTAAAATACGGCTGTAGATGGTATGAGTAATATTCTCCGAATCCAGGCCCGCCCCAATTATGTAGGAAATATTGAATATCTCATGACCCTGCAGGAATATTAAACGGCTGTACTCATTGCCCATGTAAACAATGACAGTAAAGTCCTCATCTTCAAAATAATAATTGGCATTAATCAGATTTACCAAAGATGTTTCCGCACTTTCCACAAAAGATATTTTGGGGAGCACCTTGCGGTTTTCGGTCTGCAAATATTGCAAAGAATTAATAACGTTTACCTGGCTTTCCCGCACAATAGCCATTAAGCGACCGTCACGTAATTTTTTGATATAGACCGCATCCGGTTTGGTCATCTCAAAATCTTTACGTTCCCGGGAAACTTCCTCAATAACCCGTTTCTTCAATTTTTCTCCGCTTAAGCCCCAGTCTGTAGCAAAATAAGTATAATAAATTTGGGGTTCGGCCAGGGAGATACCCATCCGAAATTTATTGGAAGGGTATTGATATAATACCCGTTGAAGCACTTCCATATTGTCATAATTTTCCGCATCGATGCCACTCAGATTTAATTCCTTCTCCGGTGCTTCCTCGAAAGTAATGCTCTCATCGTCCGTTTGCGGGGTAATTATTTCCGGGGCGTCGGCAGAGTCCGAAAATATTTCCTGTTGAACCCGTACTGTTTCCAGGGCTTTGGACATTTTAAGAACTTGCCCGTCCACTAATTGTACCGTATTGTCTTTTTTGGACAAACATGCAACGTGCAGATAGTGTCCCTCCACAAATAACCCAACTGCTAATTTCCCGGTAAATTCTTTGTATTTAGCCATAACCTACATCCTTGATTTATGCCATTTTTAGTAACTGCTGCAATCTTCTCTTATTATTAGCGTAATTAATTGCGGTTTCTTTAGTTATTCTTCTTTCAAAATACAACTTCGCCAAATCCTGCTCAATGGTATTCATCCCCCATTGATGTCCTTCACTGATCATCTGATAAATTTCATTCACATTGTTGTTTTTAATCGCTGCCCGGATGGAGG
Organism: uncultured Calditrichaceae bacterium; assembly: GCA_964452045.1. Lineage (GTDB taxonomy): Bacteria > Calditrichota > Calditrichia > RBG-13-44-9 > RBG-13-44-9 > CAYVKM01. The sequence continues at coordinate 45,285 of CAYVKM010000005.1, read as the reverse complement.
GTGTCATCACCATTACCTCCTTGGCCATCACCCGGTCTCCGGCAATGGTCTGAACAAGTTTCTGGGACATCACCACCCGCAAAACATCAGCCAACCGGTTTCGAATACGATCCTGCTCTGTGGTGGGTACCTCCGCAATAATACGGTCGATACTCTCTACCGCCGAGGAAGTATGCAGGGTAGAAAATACTTTATGACCACTATCTGCCACCTCCAGAGCAGACATAATGGTATCCGGATCTCGCATCTCACCGATGATGATAATATCCGGATCCTGACGCAGAGCCTCAATAGTTCCCTGCTTAAAGGAAGTAGTATCCCGGCCAACTTCCCGGTGTCGAATTATACATCTCTTGGGGGTATGAACAAACTCGACCGGTGATGCAATAATAATAACATGTGCCGGAACAGTCTGATTATTCAATTCTACAATCGCATCCAGTGTGGTACTTTTTCCAGAGCCAGTAATACCGGTCACCAGGATGAGTCCTTCTTTGGTATATTTCAGGTGAAGATTTTTAGCGACATGTGGGTGAAATCCGTACTGGTCAAATCGCCGGGCGCGGGTCTCAATGGCACGCATATTTAAGGAAAGGGCATTCAAATCGAAAGCAACATTGGCCCGGTTTCGATATAACTGTCTTTCGCTGCTGGAAAAAGTATAGGAAAAGTCAACATTTCGCCGTTCGTATAAATCGTCAAGTTGTGATGCCAGTAAGATGCTCTGAATAAGGATATCAAATTCCGTTATCTCGTAGTTACCAAATATTTCTATTGGCTTTTTATCTCCATGGATTCGAAACCAGACCTTTTTCTGGCTCCCCATACCCCCCAGATCAATATCTGATGCTCCCAATCGTCTCATCTCCTCCAGAAATGTATTAATCAGATTCCGCAGAATTAACTTATGCTGGTCACTAACTTTGGGAAGTAAAGTATGACCGATAAACTGTTCCTTGTCAACGCTGAACAGTGCTGAAGGAACCTGCTTCTTCAGGTGCTCCAGTAGCTTTTTCCCGTTTTCAACAATTCTGGGAATTTCAGCATTCGGCGTCTTTTTTCTCTCCAGAGTTTCCGGTTGTGCCTCCTTTATTTCCTTCTTTTCTATATCCAGCGCTTTTTTCGCTTCTGCTTCAAATTGCCAGTTTGTCGACATCAAATAAATCCTTTCTCAGTGAACACCTATTCCCACCAGGCAACTAAGTATAAAGAGCCTTGTATAGATGGAAAATTCTTTGGTGCCATGTTTTGTAGTCTTAGGTCATAATAATAACGCTTGGAGAATCCGGATTTTAGCCCCGCGCCATAAGAAAACGTACCAACCGGTCCCCTATGCTTCTGGGCGATACTTCCCGCAAAACGCAGCACCCCGGAAACAGGTCGCGAGGCATAATTTTCCGCTCCGTAATTTCCATTTATGGCAAAGATGCTGGCCTGTAAATTACAATCGCTGTTATTGGCAACATTATCGGTAATGAGTACATCATTTTGGGCCACCAACCCTAAAAGATCATCTGAATTTGGATTGATCATCGGGTTATCCGCATAAACCAAATCATCGTCGATGTAAATATTTGTTTTTGAATAAATTGTTGCATCACCATTAAATGTGCCCTTTACCCTGATTTCGTCGGTGGAATAAATTGCTCCGGTTGGGGCAATAGTTACCAGACTCACCGTGTCCGGTGGATTAGCTCCCACCGTTCTGATGACATCCCCATTGGCTAAAAATTCAAAACTTGTTGGTGTATCATACATACATTTTGTATTTGGTGCAGCACCGCCATTTCCGGCAACAGCAGCGTTAAAAATTTTAGACATATCCGTAGGGATTTCATTCTCTACCCCAATTTCCCAGCCCCCATTAAATTCTGCCTCATTTTTCTTAGACAAGGGATTTGGTGTTATCCCTGCTTTAGCAGTCACTTTCCCGTAGAAAACCGGCGAACCCCAGGTTTTAACCACTGTATTGGTGTGCATGGGTCCCCAGATAGTATCTCCGCTAATCCAGTAGACATTACCTTCATTTTCTGTGAACCAGAAAAATTTTGATAGTTGAATATCGGAAGCAAAATAAGCCGTAATCGAATCTGACTTTTCTACAAATAACTGCTCTTCCATATCGTAACCCCGTCCCCAGGTCTTCACTTTTACCCGAACGGTATCCGAACCTGGTTGACGGATTTCTACTCTGGATGAGCAATGATTGGCTCTTATCATAAAGGTATCATTCTTGACATCCTGATCCCAGACTTTGTTAATCGCCAAATTCATGGCACTTAAGGCTGTTTCATGAAGAAGTGTTTCCATATAGTTATTAACAAAATTATCGGATGTGGCAAGAACGTTATGACTCATCTTTAACTGATACATCGAAAAAGCCATTATAAATCCAAATACAATTAATAAAGCACCTTTACCTACCATGATATACCTCCTTGTTATCGCCTTAAATTTCTTGAAATCAAGCGAGTTTGACGCCAGTAAGATGCTCTCAATAACCGCCGCAATTCTTTTTGACGCAATGCAACATTCGTGGTATCGGTTAATTTACTGTCCACCCAATCGCGACTGAGGAATATCCTAGGATTAAAAGCCGTTAAGGTTACTTCAACCATCCGGGTAGCCGGGATAAAAGCGGTTTCATTTCCTATCTGATCCAGATAACGAAAAACCTGTTGATTTCCTATTACCCCAACAGTCATAGTATGATTGTAATTGGGGGATATTTTTAAGGTCCTTTGAACCTGATAAGTAGTTACAGTAGTATCATAATAAGTCACGGAGTCAAAGGGCAAAGCCACATATTCTATAGTATCTACAATATTATCAAAGGTTGTGACGGCAGCAATATTCATTGAGGCATCCGGATCGCTGTTTAAATGAGCCAGAAATTTCAAACGATTGCTTGTTGCTACATTAAGGATTGTGCTCTGAAATGCCTCCGGGATTCCAAACCCCATTTTTCTGAGATCATACTGGATGATCTCAGAAGTTCTTGCCAGATTTTGTTGCATAATGGCGTCGGAATTATAATTAAAAAACTCGGTTGTTGCCGTATCGGTGGCCGACAGAGCAATAAGCAGCAAAAATCCCCCGATAAAAATTCCACCGATAATATCTATTAAGGTAGCCATATTAAGCTTTCTGGTTATTTTTAATTATAAAACCAATAACTGTTGACAAAACTGATTTTCAGGGTATCTTTGACTTTGTCACCACTCACATTTTTATACAAAAGAGGAGGATCATCATAATTATCAGTTACTCTAATAGTCATCCGTTTGTGCCAACTTCTAGTAGTGGAATGTTTAACAGAATCTCCAACTAATGTTACATAATCTACATCGAACATAACTTTATAAATCACTCCACTCAATCCGGTATCAATCTTGGTGTAATTATTAAAATCATCAAAATCATCAAAATCAGAGGAATCATTAGCTTCAGCGCCAAGATTTCCGGCGAGGGTAAAATCAGAGACATGTTTTAAACTACTGGTATCGGATGTACATTCGTCAAAAAAATACATAGTAGCCTGTTCCATATATGATGTTATAAGGGAAAGAGCTTCCAGCCGATATCTGTTTTGGGCAAGTCCAAGATCGTTCTCATTAAGACTTGAATTCAGATTAAGGATGGCAAAGCTGAGTAAAGCCAGGGCGCCAATTGTTAACATCATTTGACCGGTGTTCATTACATCCTCCCTGATACATTAATCTTCTGTAGTTATGGCGGCTACTTCAGTGAGGGTAGTCAAACCTTGTTTAATACGTTCCCTGCCCGCCGCCCGCAGGGTATGCATACCCTCTCTGGCCATTACTTCTTTAATGGCTTCTTCGTTGATATCCGACCCGGTTTCAAAAATCAGTTTCCGGATCTCTTTGGAAAAGTACAAAGTTTCATGAATGGCCGCCCGTCCCTTATATCCATTATGGCATTTATTGCATCCAACCGCTTCATAAAATACTGTCTTTTTAATCTCCTCATCGGTAAAACCCAGACTTTTGGGGACTATCGGATCCAGGCTCCGGATGGGTTTCTTGCAGTATTCACATAGTCTGCGAACCAACCTCTGGGCAATGATAATATTGATGGCATAAGCAATCAGGAATGTTTCCACCCCCATCTTATACAGACGGGACACGGCACTTGGTGCGTCGTTAGTGTGAAGTGTAGAAAAGGTCAAGTGACCGGTATTCGCCAGTTTAATACCGGTTTCAGCGGTTTCTTTATCACGAATCTCACCGACCATGACTACATCCGGGTCGTGACGCAGAATTGCCCGCAAGGCAGATTCAAAATTGTTCTTGTGACTTATCTTGATTTGCCGGGCTCCATTAATAATATATTCCACCGGATCTTCAACCGTAAGAACATTAATCTCCGGGCGCATAATGTAAGCCAGTGCTGCAATCAGGGTGGTCGATTTACCACTTCCGGTAGGCCCGGTGACAATAATCATTCCCTGGGGTTTTGAGATTGCTTTAATGAAAAAGTCCTTGGCATTCCCGCCAAAACCAAGCTTATCTAAATCAGTAATTACTTTACGGTCATCCAGAATACGGATAACAATACTTTCCAGTTTTTGTGAAAATTCTTTACCGACGATCGGGATTACTGATACACGATAACGAATATTATAACTGTTTACCTTTCTCTGAATAAAGCCGTCCTGGGATTTTTCCCGTTCAAAACGATCCACATTCTTAGTCCGGTCCTTGACTACAGCTGCCAGCGACTCCGGTCGTACACCATCCTGAACATGCCACAAACGCAACGTACCATCCACCCGCATGTGGATTTCTGATATCCTGGGTCCTTTTGGTATAATATGAATATCACTAGCACCCCGCCTTACTGCTTCAACCAGCATACCCTCCACCAGGTTAACCAGCAAGCTTTTGTTGATTTCGGCTTCAATGGCCTCCTCATCAAGAGATTCCTGCTCCTTATCCACCTCTTCAATTTCCAGAGCCATATCATCCATCTCTTTGAGATAGATGTTCTCTTCCGGATATATTTTTTCCAAAAGGTTGTCCAGTTTATGCTGTTTTACATAGCAGACTTCGTATCTTTTGGCACCAATGGCTCTGGCAATCTGGGGAATATTTTTATTGGTGGGGTCCGCCGCCAGGATAATTAAAACATAAGGACGGTATTCATCATATTTATAAACCAGGATTTTTTCTTCTTTCATTAACTTTCGCAGCGGTTCCGGAAGAGGATCCAGCATTTTACGCATAAAGGCAACGCGGTTATCATTAATGTTCTCTTCTTCCAGGAACACCTCGCGGAAACCATAAAGTTGGGTTACCTGCTGAAAAATGCTGTCATGATCGACATTAAAATCCTTCACCAGGATCTGGGCTAAAGTGCGCCCTTCACCCTTGCCGCCATTTTCTTTTATTTTAATGGCTTTCTCAAGCGTTTCAAAATTGACAATACCCTTCTTGAGAAGGGTAACACCCAACCTGTCAGTAATGTCGACATTCGTTTTCATCTAAAATCCTGACTGTATTAGAATTACCATATTTATCTTAAATATTTAACCGATCGGCGACTTGGGGGATACCAGCGCTGTTTCGGAAGAAACCAGAGTCAAAGCAGTCATTACGACCATAATGATCATGGCTACCACAATCTGAACCAGATCCACTGCATTCTTAAGTTTGTAGACGGTTTCTTTTTCGTAATAATTGGCTATCTGGATGGCTGTGCTTTTCACCGTACCGGTTTCAGCACCTGAATTAAAGCGGGAAAGCGCTGTGGGCGTAAAAACATCTGCTTCCTTAAATGAATCCACCAGTCCCCGTCCTTCTCTCAACATCAGGGGAATTGAAACATTTTTAATCCGGTCTTCAAAATAGCGGTTACCGCATGCCTCTGCCGCCAACTTTATGGCATCCACGTTTTCACCTGAACCACTGTAAAGTGAGTAGAACACCCGACAAAAAATCTCAATGGTCGTTTTATGCACAATTGGTCCGATAATGGGCAGTTTCAGAATATACTGATCTTTAACAAATTTTCCCTTGGCCGTTCTCAGGGCATACGCCAGTGCACCAATTGATAAGGCCATTGCCATTAAGAAGTAAGACATATTTGCGATAAGAAAATCACTCAGAGATAGAGTGGCCATAGTCATGGGGGGGAGTTCACTACCGAGTTTCAGGAACAATTTTGCTGTTTCCGGAAAGATATAGGCCACATAGAAGATACAGGCACCAAATAAAATTACTAAGGTGAATAAAGGCATGATCAGCGCCTGACGCAGATTTTTTTTGAATTCCGCATTCCGTTCCAGAAACTTGGCAGTACTCTCATAGATATCCGCCATATTACCACTCTTGGAGGCCAGCCCCAGCATCCGGGCGGTAAATTTCCCAAACACTCTCTCCTGCTTCATAAAGGCTTCTTCGCTGTCTTTCCCCTGGCGGAGGTCGTTGTTAATTTCTTTTATCGAATCTCTCAGCGTCGGGTTGCTTAAATCGTTCCCCAGCAACTGTAAAACTTCATTGAATGGCAGTTTTTCCCTTAACAAATCGGCGCTTAACCTAACAAAGGTGACAATATCGGCTGCCGGTGGCCTCATATTTAAAAAATTTATCTTGGGTTGTATTTTGACAATATTATAACCCAATTTATTCAGCGCCTGACGGACCTCTTCTTTGGTAAAAGCCTTTTGTTCACCAGCTGTGGGCTTTTCACCGTTTTTCTGGATCTTATACATATAAATCTTCCGCTTCTGAATGCGGTTAATTTTCACTTTGTGCTGGGCAGCCATTTTTTTGATTTTTTTCTTGGCTTCCGACATAGTATCGGCGGTTATCACTCCCTGCACTGATTTTCCTGAATTTGAGATCCCGGTAAATCTGAAGTCTGCCATTTATATCATCCTCTTCCTGATAAAAACAGGGCGGGTTCGAAACCCGCCCCCTTTTTTAGAGCTTTCTTAGTTTACAATTGTAGTATGAATTCCGGTCGGAGAAACCGAACATTGTGCTTTGACCGGGACAGTACCAATGTCGCCCATTTCCTTACCCCAGCCCAAAATGTAGATCGTATCGGTCACTGAAGTAGCAATCGAGGTATTAGCTGTTGTTGGGGCAGGAACTGCATTTGCAGACAAATCAGCTGAAGTTGACAAACGATAGCTGCCATTGGCATTGGCTGTATCCAGACGGCCAAGGGCGAAATTCTGGAAATTCTGAGCACCGCCACCCAGCTCGGTGGGTGTCCGATAGAATCGTTGTGCTTTGGCTGCCAGGTTGGCCAGGTCACTGATCATGGACTGGCGATTGGTGTCCACGGCACTGCTCTGGAACATATTCACACCAACTGCTATGGCAATACCGACGATGATGATACCTAAAACGATGAGTAATAATTGCTGCTGACCCATTGTAAATCCTCCTTAAAATTAATTGATTTGGTTAATTGGTTCAAAATTGGGTTGCTTAAGGTGTTTATTTAAAAAAAGGGCTTTTTCATGTTTAACCTCCTTGTTGATTCCACTTTGTCTTCTTAATTTGCTCATGCGATTCCAATAACTTCAAATTTGGTGCCAACGTTCTTAATTCATTATTTTACTGAAACTTACAAATTTTACTTATTCCCATTTTGTAGCATATTTGACGACTTTTTCGTCACTAAATTCGCACAACTCGACACCTGAACGGTTTTCAGATACTTTTCCTCATCACCACACATAGTGAAATAATTTTCGGAAGCAAAGTTGGAAAGCTTAGAAACAGGTTTATAAAGAGGATAATTATTACGGGAGAATCACTCCAGGAAAGCGTGGAAAGAAAGTAAGAATTATAAGCAAGCGGGATTTGCTGAGGTGATTTCAGAGCACCTGCACTGCCCTTAAAATCGTTTTATAACCAGTTAATTTTATCCTATTAATCAATCACAAAGGGATTGAATATTCATAAAACATCAGCACAGGTACTGCAAAATACCAAACGTGCCCGGCTATTTTTGAATTTGGGATGTTGTAAGTTATTATCTGTTACACCACCATAGTAAGAATCAATCCCACAATACTGACAATGATACAATAAATCCCAAACCATTCCAGTTTTTGTTTACGGATAATATCCAGTAACCATATAATGGCAAAATAACCTGAGATCATTGCAGCCAGACTGGCAATGGTCAGATGGACAATTTCATTTTGGGCCGGTGGAGTATCTAATAAATCCTTTAGCTTGAATAAAGTAGCACCAAAGATGACCGGCACTGAGAGGATGAATGAAAATCGTGCAGCATAATCACGTTTTATTCCCAACCAGAGTCCCGTGACAATGGTTGATCCGGAGCGTGAGATACCCGGGATGATGGCAAACGCCTGGGCAAAACCAATTAATAGTGCGTGAGTCCCATTCATGGATTCCCGATTCTCCCTGGTGTAACGGGAACTCCAGACGATCAATCCAGTCAGGAAAAGCATACTTAAGGCTAAGACATGGCTTTCGAAGATTTTCTCAATATATTTCTCAAAAAGCAAACCGATTACTGCCGCGGGAATTGATCCAATGATGATATAAATATCCATCAGAGCATAGTCGCGTCTATCCTGCTCCATATCTGGTTTTTTAAGCCGGAATATATCAGGAATTGACTTGATCATTTTCAACAGGTCTTTTCGGAAGACCCAGACCACAGCCAGCAGGGTACCGAAGTGAACAAAAACCTCGAAAGCCAGGCCCCCCTCGCTGAAGTTTAGTATATGCTCAACAATAACCAGATGACCCGAGCTACTGATGGGTAGAAATTCGGATAATCCCTGTACGATTCCCAATATGATTGCCTTAAGCAACGCCACGCTGTCTCCTTAATAATAAACAGTATTATTACTTGAATAGAAAATTAGAAAAAGAAACGAACCTTTACTCCGGAAGTAAAGGTGGAAAATGAGGATGAACTATCTTCTTCTTTGGGCGAATTTATCTGGAACTCTGCGCCAACACTCCCTGCCAGGGACAGGTTTTTCAAAATAAATAGATTCAAACCCCAGTGCCCGCCGAATACGATGCGGGATCCTTTCCAGAAGGTTTGGCCCAAAGCGTTGGGATTTATCTCGAATCGCGAATACCCGCCCACAAAGGGTGACAGCCGGTCATTGCCCGTGTATTTATCCAGTCCGAGTTTAATGCCAAGTCCATTGCTGTTAATCTCGCCATCGAAGGCAAGACCCACTCCGGCTTCCAGGGCAAAATTGTCCTGTAAAAAATAACCGCCGGAAATAAAAGGCATCCGGTTAATTTCGAAATCAATATACTTTGAACCAACGCTCAACGGGGCCTGAGCAAACAAGAAAACAGGAATTAATATTAAACCTAAAATCACTATCATTAATTTTGACATGTCTCTACTCCTTTATTTTAATCATATTCAAAAGCCGATTTTTAGTCCCTGTCCTTCTAAAGGAAGGGAATTGCATCCGGTCGCAGTAAGTACACTGATCATTTAACTCAATATTATCCCGGTTAATTCGCATCGACATCAATTCATCCAATATGGATTTTTTTAAGTCAAAATATAATTTACCTCCTTTTTCCAGTAAATACTGTTCAGTAAATATTTTTTTAAACTCCTTTCCTACTTCATAACAACAGGATTTGATAAACGGACCTATTGCTACAATGAAGTCTGCACTTTTACAATTATATTCCCGGATCAACGATTGAAGTCCGTAGCTGATAATCTGGTGTTGGGCACCTCGCCAACCGACATGGAAATTTGCAACAATCCTTTTTACCGGATCAAAAATCATCACCGCTGCACAATCCGCAGTCCGGATGGCAGGAGTCAAGCCGGGTTGGGTGGAAATTAATCCGTCGCAGTTTTCAAGGACACCAGGACTGCTGGCAAGTTTAACATTTTTACCATGAACCTGCCGGGCAAAAACTAAAGGTACTTCATCGAGACCGTATTTTTCTAAATCAAAATTTAACCTGATGACACCTTTATTTTCGGCAATTGATCCGTCAATTTTGTCATCTGATATCCAGAGACTCCTGCAATCAATTTCCGGATAATTATCAAATATGGAATAATGGAGAGTATGAAGCATCAGAATACAGTTTTACTTATCAATAATGGTCTATCCATCAAGTTATTACATCATTATAATTAGGTTTCATATTAAAGAAATGCCCGCTGAAAATTATATCTCAACGGGCAGGACTTTTACGTAATTTTATTCACTACGATTTACTAATCACCAGATGTACCTGAATCCAGATTAATAACAATTTCTATACGACGGTTTTGCCGTCTACCATCGGGACTATCATTACTGGCAATCGGTCGGCTCTCACCATAACCAATGCTCTCGAATTGATCTTCGGGCAAACCCATATTGGCTTCCAGATATGACTTTACCGCCAGCGCCCGGTTCTCGGACAAATTCAGATTATAGGCATCATTCCCTTGGGAATCGGTATGTCCGGCGATCAGATATTTATGGTTCGGGAACTCCCGCAGTGCCCGCATCACTTTAGTTAGCAGCATAAAATGCTCGGGTGTGATCACGGTTGAACCGGATTCGAAGGTTAACCCATAGAGACGAATGATAAGTTGATTCTCTGAAAGTAGCACCTGGGCCTCATCCCTGGTAAATATCTTTTCTATCTTTTTTAACTTTTCTTCTCTCTCTTTCTTTTTCTCCAACTCAGAAACCACGGTATTTTCATATTGCTGGATCTTCTGTCGGAGTTCTTCGTCCTCGGCCTGAACGGTATTGAGGTCTTCCTTCAGGGTTTTATTTTCTTCCTTCAGGTTTTGAATGGCCAGGATGATATCATTTTCTGTTTTGGCAAAACCCTTGTCATACTCTCCTTTAAATCCAAGCTCAGTAGCAATGTTATCCAAACGTGTTTCAAAATCACGCATGAGCTTTTCCCAGTTTTTATCATCTTTTTTTAACTTCTCAATAACATCATTCAAATACATGGCATGCTTGACTTCATAGGCGGCCTGGGTGGCAATTTCCCGGGCGTTGGTTTTGGCATACCGGTTACCATTCAGAATCACCAAGACTTCATCATAAAGAGATTGGGCTTTCTTCATTGTCAAAGGTGCATTCTTCTGAACTTCTTGTTCTTTTGCTTTGGTCAATAAATCCCGGAGATTTCCTACAATATTTTCTTTAATGGCTACAAACTCCGCTTGTCCATAAGCCTCCATAACTTTCTGAATCCGGCTCCGGGCACCATTTAGATCACCTTTTTCCAGCCGGTTGCTTGCTTCCAGAAATTTATTCTCCGCATCATTAAACTGCTGGGAGGCAAAATCCGGTGCCTGGGCGACCAATGCATTATTGCGCGCTTCCAGAACATCTTTGAATAATACCTCACCTTGTTTCCCAACATCATTTACCAGTTTTAAATACCTCCCGGCCTTTTCTAACTTATCCTGGATACTGCGAATATCTTTTCCTTCCTTGAAGTCTTTTTTTGCTTTGGCCAGTTCTTCTTCAGCATCCTTGAAATTTGTCGGAGAAAGCAAATCGTAGTAATCCTTGCGCAACTGGCTCATTTCATTTTCTATGGCATTAATCCGGTTTTCAATGGTCTGTTGTGCCTGAACCGGATGGACTGAAAACACCAGAGCCACCAGAATCAAAATCAACAAATAGCAGCAATATTTCTTCATGGATACTTCTCCTTTTTTGGATAAATTTTGTCCAGTAAGTTAACAAAATCTTAAAGGAATAACAAACTAATTTAAGAGGGTGTAGGAACAAAAATTTACTTATGATTCGTATTAAAATGATTAGTTATTGGAAAACGCCGATCTTTTCCAAAAGCCCGATGAGTAATTTTAATTCCCGGGGCGGCTTGCCTCCTTTTATACTCATTGCCATCCACCAATCTTATAACCTTTGCTACGGTTTTGTGCTCGAAACCCATGCTGACAATCTCTTCCAGGGAAAAATCCTCTTCAACATATGCCTTCAAAATGGGGTCCAGCACTTCGTATGGCGGAAGTGAATCAATATCTTTCTGATCCGCTTTTAATTCTGCCGAGGGAGCCTTGGAAATGACCGATTCCGGTATAATATCTTTACCAGCTATCTTATTACGATATTGAGCCAAACGATAGACCATGGTTTTGGGCACATCCTTTATCACCGAAAAACCGCCCACCATATCCCCATACAGGGTGCAATATCCCACGCTGATTTCACTTTTGTTACCGGTGGCCACTACCAGAGAATTAAATTTATTGGAAATGGACATCAATAAGTTGCCCCGGATCCGGGCCTGGATATTTTCCTCGGTGGTATTTTCTTTCATTTTTTTAAAAATCGGTTTTAGCTCTTTTATAAAATCCTCGAACAGATTTCCGATAGGGAGTTCGTAAAAAGTAATGCCAAAATTTTTCGCAACTATTTTCGCATCGCTTTTACTTTCCGGACTGGTAAACTCACTGGGCATGGATACCCCAATAACATTTTCCTTTCCCAGGGCATCCGCTGCTATGGCAACAACCAGAGCGGAATCTATACCTCCGGAAACCCCAATAACAACTTTTTCGAATCGGTTTTTACGGACATAATCCCTCAAACCCGTTTCCAGAGCTTTGTAGACTTCCGCATCCATATCCAGAAATTCAGTTATCTCGCTATCTTTAAATTTTTTTGTTCTGGATTTTATAGTCGGTTCAAGGTCAACTCTTAACACCTTTTTTTCCGGAGGCATGAACAATTTTTCCTTGCGGCGGCGTGGGTCGTGGATTCTTTTACTAAACACGTTATCCGGATGTAAATTAATGGTCAACATAGACTCTTCAAAAGAAGGGGCTTTACTGAGCAGAACACCGTCCTCGGAGAGCACCATGCTATTGCCATCAAACACCAGCTCATCTTGTCCGCCCACTGTATTCACATATGCCACAATTGCGGTATTATCCTCTGCCCGGGTGGATAGCATCCGGTAACGGGAAATCGCCTTGCCATAGTGATAGGGTGAGGAAGATATATTAATGATCACCTCAGCTGCGCCATACAGTGCCTGATCCCGGGTGGGCCCACCAGGATACCAGATATCCTCACAGATGTTGACGCCAATCCGCACATCATTCAGGCTGAATACTTGTACTTCCTGGCCGGATTGGAAATAACGATCCTCATCAAATACCCCATAATTGGGTAGAAAAGTTTTATGATATATGCCAGCTACTTTCTGTCGGTGCAATATCGCTGCCGCATTATAAATATCATCTGCCCGATCCACAAAACCAACAATGACGGTGATATCTTCGGTGTAATCCAGCAATTTGTGCAAATAGGAGAGATTGTCCTGGATGAACTCCGGCTTCAGAAGCAGGTCTTCCGGAGGATAACCGGTGATTACCAGTTCCGGAAAAGCAATCAGGTCTGCCCCAAGTTTTCTGGCTTCACCGATATAGCGAACCATCTTCTGATAATTACCTTCCAGGTCCCCTACCACATGATTTATTTGTGCCAGGGCTAACCGGAGTGTTCTCATGGAATAAATCTCCTTCATGTAGTTTAAATAAATTAAGCATTTTGCAGGGAATGAGCAAGATAAGAGTTTTTGAAAGGTTTACCTAATTATACAAGTTGGATTTTAGTAGTTGGATAATTTTGTTAAACGCCTCAGGGGTTCAGAAGTAATATTTTTAATATCATTTCTGACCGGGCATCCGAGATCAAAAAACAGGTTTCCTTCACTCTGTTTTCTTTCTTTTCAGTTGTATTAAATCCTAAATTTCCTAAATTTTGACCTGTCAGAAACGGAGGCGCAAACATGAAATTGGTCGATGTCCTCAAGCCGGGTTATATCCAAATTCCTTTAAAAGGTCAAAACAAAGAAGAGGTAATCAAAGAAATGATTCAAGTGCTTACCTCATCACGATTTTTTACCGATCACAATTCGGTGTTTTCCGCAATAATGGAACGGGAAAAAATAATGACCACCGGCGTGGGTCGGGAGGTAGCAATTCCTCACTGCAAGAAAAAGGAATGCAGTGAATTTGCCATTGCCCTGGGAATTCATCCGGAGGGCGTTGACTTTCAATCGATAGATAACCGGCCGGTAAAAATAATTTTCCTTCTCATCGGACCAGAAGAAAATCCGGGAACACATATTCGCCTGCTCAGCCGGATTTCCCGGATCATCGCCAAAGAATCACTGCGGGATAAGCTTAAAGTTGCTACAACCCCGGATGAAGCTTACCGGATTCTGAAGGAAGAAGAGGAAAAATATTTCGAGATCGCCTCATGAAGTTGCTGGTATTCATCCTTAATAAGGAGGAACACCTGGAAGAGATCCTCGAGGCATTCCTGGAATTAAATATTAAAGGCGCTACCATTTTGGACAGTGTCGGGATGGGTTCTATTCTGGCCCAGGATATTCCTATCTTTGCCGGTTTTAAAAACCTGATGAAGGGCAGCCGGCCAGCTAATAAAACCATACTCACCCTCATTCCGGAAAATCTGGTGCAGCCGGCCGTGAAAGCTATCGAGCAGGTGGTTGGCTCCCTGGAGGAACCGGGTAATGGGCTGGTGTTTATCCTGAATGTGGATCAAATTTTTGGTATCAGTAAAACTTTCTAAATTTATACATGGTTGTACATTTGAACTTTAAGGTATGATAAATAAAGGTGTGATATATGGAAGAAAATATAAAATCAGAAAACTGGGTTAAAATAGGTCCACTACCCGGTATTCTATATGCAGAAATGATAAGTGAGGTCTTAGATAAAAAGGCAATACCTTTTCTGATAACCCAGGATGGTGTTTCAACCGCCTATGGTATTGCCGGTACCAATATTGCTGGCAATTTGGCATTTATCTTTGTCCCTGGAGAGCATGAACAAGAGGTCAGAGAGATTATTGAGCAGATGATTAATCATGTTTAAGCATCCGGAGAACCCGCATTTTGAGATTTAAACATCTGAGAAAACATGCCCAAATTACTCTGCTTAAACTTATTCAGCGAATTGACCTGCCTCAGGATTTTTATATGCTGTTCCTGGCTGCTCTTATCGGGACTTTTGCCGGTCTGGGCGCATATGCTTTAAATCTGCTGATTAATTTTGTCCGTTATATTTTCTTTGATAAAATTTACCACCTGAGCAACATCACCTGGATATCCAAAGTAATGCTGGTACTTTTTCCGGCGATCGGTGGCTTAATTGTCGGTTTAATTATCCACCTGCTTTCACGGGAATCCCGTGGTCACGGAGTACCTTCAGTTATCGAATCCATTGCGAATCGCAGTGGATTTATCCGTCCCCGGGTTACCCTGATTACCTCACTCACTGCCGGTACTACCATAGGGACCGGTGGCTCTGCCGGAAAAGAAGGGCCTATTGTGCAGGTGGGGGCAGCCATTGGTTCGACCGTCGGCCAACTTTTCAACGTTTCATCGGAACGATTAAAACTGCTGGTTGGAGCCGGGGCAGCCGCAGGTCTGGCGGCAGTATTTAACGCACCGGTTACCGGGGTATTATTTGCCCTGGAAGTACTTCTGGCGGATTTTAGCGTTTCAGCTTTTACTCCCATTATTTTCGCCACTGTTATTTCCACTACTATTTCGCACTATCTTATCAGAAGCAGTCCGGTTTTAAGTGTCCCGCTTTACTATCTGGAGAGCTTCTATGAATATCCACTCTACTTACTCATGGGAATTGTCGGTGGATTGCTGGCAGTCTTGTTCACCAAAATTCTTTATGGCACCGAGGATTTATTTAATCGTGCTAAAAATTTTCCAGAATATCTTAAACCGGCACTGGGTGGATTATTGATGGGAATTGTGGCACTCCGCTTTCCGGACATCTACGGATTCGATGACAGCGCCATCCACAGTGCGCTGGCCGCCCACACTGCGGTTGGCACATTGTTTCTGTTGATGATTTTTAAAATGATCGCAACTTCTCTTTCCCTGGGAAGCGGAGGATCCGGCGGATTATTTATCCCGACCCTTTTTATTGGTGCTGCCTTTGGCGCATTTTTCGGCACGGTAATGAACGTCCTTTTTCCCGAAATTACCGCTTCACCCGGCGCTTATGCCCTGGTGGGAATGGGAGTGATGATTGCTGGGACAACCCACGCCACGATCACAGCCCTTATGCTCATTTTCGAAGTAACCAGTAATTATCAGATTATTTTACCATTAATGCTGGGAACCATTATTGCTACCATAACTTCCCGCTGGGTGATGCGCAGTAATATGTACACCATGAAGATTGCCCTGAGCGGCGAATATATTTTCAAAGGGCGCAACCTGACCCTGTTGCAAAGTGTACCCATAGAGCAGCATATTAAAACCAAATACGATAAGGTATCCGAAGACATGCCCTTCATCAAGATTTTAAATTTACTCCGAAGAAGCGATCATGCCACCTTTCCGGTCCTGAATCAGAAAAAAAAGCTGGTTGGTCTCATTTCCCTCAATAATATCCGCAGTTATATGTTCGAAGAACATATCTATCCCCTGCTGATTGCCAAAGATATTATGCAGGAGGATTTTATCTCCGTTCATCCTGACCAATCACTGGCAGATGTGCTGCGCCTGTTCGATCTGACTGATGCCGAAATGCTCCCGGTAGTTGACAAAAGAGCCAAGCGTACCCTTACCGGGGTCATATATCGGGACGAATTAATGCGCTGGTATCGCAAAGCCCCGCTCTTTAAAACCTCATAGGAACCTATGAAATCCTGGAAAGAGTATCAAAAATTGCGTATGAAGAAATACCGCGATACCTGGAGACTTTTTACAGTCGAGGGGGTCCGATTATGCCAGGAAGCGCTTACAGCCGGCTGGCCGGTGGAAGCCGCATTTTGCAGTGAGTCTTTCCTCTCCTCAGAAAATTATGGGGCATTATTAAAGGCAATGAAAAAAGAGGGATTATCCCTTACCACTCTTAAAGAAAACTCTTTCAAAAAACTGGCAGAGACCGAACAGCCTCAAGGTATTTTACTGGTTATATCAATCCCTGAAGTCAATAATGAGAGGACATCAAATTTCACGGGCAGTAATTTTATCCTGATTCTGGATGGTATCCGGGATCCGGGAAATCTGGGAACTTTGATTCGTTCTGCAGACTGGTTCGGGGTAGATATGATCATTTCGACCTCGGATACTGTGGATTATTATAATCCAAAAGTGGTAAGGGCATCCATGGGATCCATTTTCCATGTAAAATTATTGACAGTGGAAAATATTCCGGAAACAATTCTGGATTTAAAAGCGCAGAAATTTCAGGTGATTTCTACTTCGCCCAGCTCCAAAAAATCGATGGCGGATATCCAGGTTCGATCTTCTGTTGCCCTCATTCTGGGCGGAGAGGCAGAGGGAGTCTCTCGGGATTTACAAAAAATTGTCGATGAAAATATCGCCATTAAAAAATACGGCCGGGCTGAATCCCTGAACGTTTCTGTGGTAGGTGGCATACTTCTTCAAACATTAGCAGAGAAAATTCTTAATCATCGTTGAATTTATTATAATAATGTCTTTACTTGAAGAAAGTTTAGAAAGACTATAAAATAGACTCTTTTTAATATAACGGAGACCAAATGGAGGATAAAACAAAATTTCCGCGCCCCCTGGAAGCCTTTCTGATTATCATTGCCAGCTTTTTTCTTATCGTTCTGATTACCCAATCCCTGTTATTCATTTTGGTCTCTGATCCGGAGAAAATCAATCAGCATTCCCTAGCGTTAAAGATGCTCATCACATTTGGAGAGGTTGGATTGATTATAGTCCCGCTGGTTTATGTTAAAAGCCGTGGTTTATCCTACCGGGAGGTTTTCCGCTGGAACCCGATCCCAGCTTTTCTTATTCCCTGGGGTTTTGCAATTGGTCTGGGCATCAGCGTCATTGGCGATGAGCTGGACCGCCTGATGAATATGTTTATCCCGGCTCCGGATTTTCTCGGAGAAATTTCACAGGCTATGGCCATCCATACCCCGGTAGATTTTATCATATTAGTTTTCGGAGCGGTGGTTGCAGCGGCATTTGTGGAAGAATCTATTATTCGTGGCTTTCTGCAACGATCCCTGGAAAAACATTATGATGTTACCAAGGCGGTGATCTATGCCAGCCTGGCCTGGACCATCATCCATGGCATGATCTACTGGGCTATTCAAATATTTTTACTGGGCATCATACTTGGAATTCTGGCCTGGCGGGCCAATAGCATTGTTCCCTCAGTGATCGGCCATGCAACCAACAATGCAGCTGCACTGCTGTTTTATAATACAAATCAGGAGAAATTTGCCAGCATTTATTTGTGGGGAGACCACGTATCCCCAATCATCTTGATTCTGGGGACAGCAGGCTTGGTGTTTGGGATGCGGGCTTTTTATCAATACTATGGAGGCAGGAGCGAGACACCATTCTCGCCCAACTAAACCTGGAAGTGCGGCTCTGGCTGGAAATTATTTAAAACTTCAATCAAACGCTTTTCAGCCGAAATTATATCTGTTGCACGGCTATTCTTGAGAACATCACAGATCGCCTGCGGGGTTACATTTTGTTGCTCCGCCACCCGTTTATAGGTTCCTAATTCCAGATAATCCCAATACAGTTTATAATGCCGGTCATTCCAGCGGGACTTTATGGCAGAGACCAGAGATAGAACCGTATTGATTAATTTATCGTAGGATTCGATTTCGGAGATGAACCAGGCACTTATTTTACGTTTTTTTGCCTGGTTTAACGCCCCATTCGCCTTATGAAATGCCGGCCCATCCATCTCAATTGGCAGTGTACCACCCATACGATATATCTGACCAACACCTAGACCATATCGCACATGGATAGGAAAAACCATTTTTTCCAGGGCCTGAATAATCTGGTAGGCATGTCCCGGGGAATCGATTAATCCCTGAAATTCATCCCCCTTGGTAATGGTCATCGGTGCTTCGATAAAAGATTGATATTCTTCATTTATTTGAACTATAGCAGATTTTACGAACAATTGGGTCTGATAACGATCCATACCATTTAATTGCTTCGATCCGCTGATGTCACCAATAATTACTGTATAAATCTGTTCTTCGGGCATTTTACCTCGATGCTTAAATTCCAATATTTATATTCATATATTCGCAGAAAAATGAATTCCGATAAGCAACTATTTAATTCCATTTTATGTTGTAAAGACAGGATTCCCTATCTTCGGCAACACATTCTTTTTCATTTATCTTAACATCTTTTCCGCCACAAATCTCAATCCCCTTGCTAAGAAAAGCCTGAATAAACCAGCAATAAGGTTTATGTAAATCCTCATCATAATCGAACCTGATGATTGCCGATTTCTCACCATTTTTTTTATAGGTATATTGTCCAAAATACCAAAGAGAGGGGTACAGCCGTTCAATTTGGGATAAAAATCGTTGCGGGTCCTTCTCCTGGATATAATTATAGAAGTAGCGATCCAGGATAAGTGAGGCATAGGATTTTCCAATCTCATTAAAAATAGATTCAAGCGGAATTTTCAGCGATTCACCGATAGCCATATCCAGATCTTTTAACATGCCGAACGAGTAAAGATTAGTCATGAATACCTGCTCACCAATCGCATTTCTTACTGGTTCGGACAACTTTTGCAACACCTGTTGGAACTTAGACTGGTCATCCAATTTTTCCAGATAGCTCAGTCGCGACTGAATCACCAAACCTCGAATATCACTCATTTTTCTTTAGCTCCTTTTCAATCTTTTTTTCAAATTCCGTTATAAATTCTTGAATACTATTCGGATTGCTGCCACCGCCCTGAATTAATTCCGGCTGGCCACCACCGCGTCCCGAAATAAGAGGCAAAAGTGGTTTAACCAGAAGATTTAAATTTAACTCACCTTTCAGTGAATGACCAATCATCCAATTTAATTGTTGGCTATCTTTATTTATTATCAAAACAATGCGATTCCTTTTTGCCAGGAGAGGATCTAAAAACGACTTCATGGCTTTTTTATTCAAATCTTCAAAAACACTACTGATAAATTCAATATCGGCGATAGTCCTGGCATTATGGGCAGCCTTTTCCGCAGCAGTTTCCATCAATTCCCCCTGCACCCTTGCCAGTTCTCGTGACAAATCCCGAACCTCATTCTCAAGATCATTCACCCGGGCCGGAATATCATCATCTCCGCAGGAGAGCATCCGGTTCAATTCCTGAATCAGTCTGATTTTCTTATCATAGTCGTCCAGAGCCCTCTGCCCGATTTTGGCTAACAAGCGCACATGTCCTCGTATCCGCTCCTGACCGATGATCTTGATAATCCCTACTTCACCGGTACGAGAGACGTGGGTGCCACCGCAGGATGAAGCATCAAAACCTTTAATTTCAACAACCCTTACCTTTTCCACTTTAGGTGGAGGTTTTCGTAAATGGTACCGATGAACCTCTGAAGGATCGACCCAATGGGTGTTAACCGGCAAATTATTACTAATGGCATCATTAGCCATTTTCTCCACTGAATAAATTTCCTGATCCGAAAACTGTGACGCATCTATTTCGACAGAAGTATAACTTTCCCCCAGATGTACCGATACTGTGCGGTATTTGCCGACCCTTACCAAAGATTGGGAAAGCAAATGTTGTCCGGTATGTTGTTGCATAAAATCAAATCGTTTTTCCCAATCGATTTTCCCCCGAACTGTTTCTCCCTTTACCGGCTTTTCGGTGTAATGGATAACTTCTCCATTATTCGATTGGACATCCATCACCTGGACCTCATTCAACCAGCCGCTGTCCGCAGGTTGCCCACCACCCTCCGGATAAAAACAGGTCGCATCCAGCACGATGGCAAAGCGATCCTTCAATTGATCTATCGAGAGTACTTTTGCTTCAAAATCAACCTGATACGCATTTTTGTAATAAAGCAAATCTGTCATTATTTCTTACCTGAACGAAATAATTTAAAAGAATAATTTTAAAAAATCAAACGTATAGCCTTGATATTGATAAATTAAGGTAATACTGTTGAATTACAAGAAAAAAGAAAATCCCTTAAAAGAAGAATTACCTAAAATTTTAGCCGATTCACACCAGTAGTTTTAGAATTTTTCTGTTAGAACTGCTGAATTAAAGAATAAGTAATATCAAAGAATTGGAATATTTTATATACTGCCGAAGAAACTGACCAGCCAGGCAAATACCGTCGCCAGGATCAGGGTAAATCCGATGATGATAAGTGTCCATTTTTTACTGAGTTCCCTCGCCAAAACTGCCATAGTAGCCACACAGGGGATGTAGAATGTTACAAATATGGTAAAGGTTAAGATCTGGGTTGTAGACATCACATCAATCACGTTATTTGTGCCAATCGCCTGGGTAAGCATAATTAGGGCCAGTTCTTTTCTGAGAACACCAAATATCAGGGTTGTTCCAACCACTACCGGGAGTTTAAGCAGGGAGGTGAAAGGCGTAAATCCCTGATTGATCAACTGATCTAGATGAAAATACTCTAACAGACCCAAAATAACACTTCCGAGAATCAAAATTGGCCAGGCAACAGTAATAAACTCTTTTATTCTAAACCAGGTCTTCTTGCGGATCACTTTAAGTGCCGGCAAACGATAGGGTGGAATTTCCAGGACCATTCCTGGCGAAACTTCCGGCATGAGCAGTGAAAGTACCTTGCCAGATGCTGCAATGACCAACGCATTTAGAACATATATACCGAAGGCCCACAGCGGACCCAGATAGAAAGCCACCAATCCCAATATTACAATCGATCTGGCCGAGCAGGGTACCATACTGGATATCACCCCGGCAATTATCTTGTCCCGGCGGGAGGGGAGTATCCTGGTCGCCATCACTGCCGGTACATTGCAGCCATAGCCGAGAACCGCCGGTACAATGGAAGTTCCGTGCAAACCAATTCGGTGCATAAAAGTGTCCATCAGATAAGCTACCCGGGGTAAGTATCCGATATCTTCCAGCAGAGTAAGTCCGATTAAAAATGGAACCAGGTAGGGAAGAACGATCGCCACACCGCCACTGATCCCCCAAATGATCGATTTTACAAAATGATAAATAAATCCTTCCGGGACAAAATATTGGGGTAATAAGGCCTCAACATAACTGAAACCATTAAGCAGAAAAGTCTCGATTACGGCGCCTACCTGAAAAACTACATAGAAAAATCCGATCAGAACACCCAGCAGGATAAAGTACCCCAGCACCTTGTGCATTACAATATCATCAATTTTTCCCCGCCAGTCCCGTTGAGGGGGTCCCAACGTGACAACCTGTTTATAAATATCCATCGCTATAGCATGCCGTTCCAGCACCAGAACGCTATCCTGCGGTTTTCCCCTCAGGTCAACCAGCTTATTCTGGTATTCACCAATTTTTTGAGAGATATACAGGCCATTCTTACCCATCACCAGGTCTCGATAGTAATCATCGTCTTCCAGTAATTTTATGGCCAGAAAGCGTGGTGGATAGGGAGAAGAAATCGGCAATTTTAAGTTAACAATATTTTCCATTTCACCAATCACTTCCTCCACATCCCGCTGACAGCGAATTTTTTTCTGCCGTAATGGGACGCGACCACTGATCATCTTTTTTGCCAGATCGAAGAGATCGCGCACACCCAGATTTTTACTGGCAATGGTGGATTGGACAGGGATTCCCAGGATTTCCGATAAATGGTCAACATCAATAGATATGCCCTTTCGCTCTGCTTCATCAATCATGTTCAGGGCAATGACTACCGGAATACCAATTTCCATAAGTTCGAGGGTAAGCGGAAGGCTTCGTCCCAATTGCGAAGCATCAATGATGTTGATGATCAGATCAAAATTGCCACTGATGAGATATTTACCGACTTCGGCCTCAGCCTCATTTGTCGCTGAGAGAGAATAAGTTCCGGGAAAGTCTACTAAGCGATAAACATTCCCATTCAATTTAATCTGGCTTTCCGTATATTTAACTGTAGTTCCGGGGAGGTTGGAGGTAGCGGATTTATATCCCGCCACCGAATTAAAAATAGTACTTTTTCCGGCGTTGGGCTGTCCGATAATAGCAATTTTCATTCTTCTACCACCATTATTTTGGAAGCCACTCCCCTTCCGATGGCAACCGACGAGCCCTGGTTATCGATCAGGATAGGCCCGGCAAACGGCGCATTGCGGGTTATTTTTACCACACTTCCAATCCCTATTCCCAGCTGAGCTAACATCCGCCGGGATCCTTTGCCACCAATAATACTGACAATTTTTACCTTTTGATTTGCTGTCGTTTTCAAAAGTGATTTCATATCCGAAATCTACAAGTCCTTTACCATGGGGAAGAAAAGATTTTAAAAATTTTCGATAATGGAAAATTTCCTAAAAAATAATTCTCTTTAATTATTATTAATGATCATCGACCTGAACAAAATTAATATTTAGATCAATTCTCAACAAATAATTTAATTTTTAATTTATATTTGAGTTTCGTTTATTTTTGGAAAAATTTTCGTTATATAAGCGGAACAAACATCAAGCACCGAAATTATTTTAATGCATGCGATTTTAACACTATTAATATCAGGATAAAAAGTTAGTCAAATGCCAAAGAAAAATTACATCGAGATAAAAGGGGCTCGTTGCCATAACCTAAAAAATATATCACTAAAAATTCCGCGGCGCGGATTTGTGGTGATAACCGGTCCTAGCGGATCGGGAAAATCCAGCCTGGCTTTCGATACCATTTTTGCCGAAGGACAGCGACGATATGTGGAATCACTTTCGACTTATGCCAGACAATTTCTGGAAAAAATGCCCCGGGCAGAGGTCGACAAGATCGAAGGCATTCCCCCGGCAATCGCCATTCAGCAAAAAGCACCTTCGGGGAATCCAAGGTCGACTGTAGGCACGATTACCGAAATATACGATTACCTCAGGCTGCTCTTTGCCAGGATCGGAGATGTCTTTTGTGTGAATTGCGGGAAAATGATCCGGAAAGAAAATCCCCAGGATATGGTGAATTACATTGAGCAACTTCCTGAAAACTCAAATTTCTATATTGCATTCAAAATGCCATTCCCGGAACCAAAGAATATTAGCAAATCAAAGGAACTGATTTTATCAAAAGGTTTTCTGCGGATCTGGCAGGACGGTCATTTAATAAATCTGTCGCAGCCTGAGAATTTAACCACTTTTGAGAATTCCCTGGTGGTTATCGACCGGGTAAAACGACAGAAGGAATTAGATCGAAACCGAGTTATCGACTCCATCGAAACCGCCTTTTTTGAGGGGGAAGGTTTTGCTTATATCATCAGAGAAGAAGGGCACGTTCAGACTTTTAGTCAGAATTTTTCCTGCAGTAACTGCGGTTATCAGATGATACCACTTCAACCCAGACTATTTTCCTTTAACAATCCATTTGGCGCCTGCCCGGGCTGCCAGGGATTTGGAGACATGATGAATTGGGATATAAATAAAATTGTCCCAGATCCTTCTAAACCACTCAGAGATGGAGCTATTGCTATTTGGAATACACCGGCCTATCGTCACATAATGGCAAAACTTTCGACCATTGCACCTAAATATGGTTTTTCCATGACCTCCTCTTTTGCAAACCTTTCCGATGAACAGAAGCGATTAATAATCGACGGCTCCAGAGATTTTGTGGGAATTAAAAAATTCTTCAGATATTTGGAACGCAAAAAATATAAAGTACAGGTCAGAGTGTTCATGAGCCGTTTCCGCTCCTATTTCACCTGTACCGAATGTCATGGAAACCGGTTACGACCGGAAGCGATGGCAGTAAAAATTGGAAATGAAAGTATCTCCATACTCTCCCGGATGAGCATTCGTGACTTGCGAAAATTCTTTTACAGTTTGCAGTTGTCAGATTATAAGCGGGAAATCGCAGCTGATATACTCAAGGAAATAAATCAGCGTCTAAATTATCTGGACGATGTCGGTTTATCCTATCTGGATTTAAACCGGCGCTCGAACACCCTGAGCGGTGGTGAATTTCAGCGAATAAACCTGTCGACTGCGCTGGGCACTGCACTCACCGAAACCCTCTACATTTTGGATGAACCGACCATCGGATTACATCCCAGAGATACCGGTAAACTTGTTGGAATTCTCAAATCATTATCCCGGATCGGAAATACCGCGCTGGTTGTGGAACATGATCCCCAGGTTATGGAACACGCCACCCGGATAATTGATCTTGGTCCGGCCTCAGGAGAGCAGGGTGGAGAGGTAATCTTTAATGGCACATACAAAAACTTGGTTCAAAAGGGTAAAGGACTTACCGCCGAATATTTACAGGGTAAGAAGAATGTACCAATCAAAAAATCATTTGACCGACCCGGTTCAAAGTATTTAATGGTTAAGGGAGCAAGAGAACATAATTTAAAAAACATAGATATTAAAATTCCCTTAGGACTCATGGTGACCATCACCGGGGTCTCGGGGTCCGGTAAAAGTACCCTGGTTCATGATATTTTGTACCACGGGTATCAGGCAGTGAAAGGCGATGTTAAAGAGAAGGTGGGGGATCATGACCGGATTGAAGGCATCAGGAACATCAAAGGGATGATCATGGTAGATCAATCACCTATCGGGCGAACTCCAAGAAGTAATCCCATCACCTACGTAAAAGGTTTTGATGAAATCAGAAAATTATTTGCCGGAACAGCTCAATCCCGATCCAGAAATTTTAAACCGGGTCACTTTTCTTTCAATGTCCCCGGGGGACGTTGCGAGGTGTGCCAGGGCGATGGTCAGCTTAAAATCGAGATGCAATTTTTAGCAGATGTATACATCCAATGCGAAGCCTGTGGGGGCAAACGATATAAACCAATGGTTCTGGATGTTTACTGGAAGGGTAAAAATATTACGGATGTCCTGGACTTAACTGTAGATCAGGCTCATGAATTTTTTTCCGATCATCCGGCAATAATCCGGAAATTGCAAATCCTAAAGGATGTCGGTCTGGGATACCTCAAATTGGGTCAACCTGCAACTACCCTTTCAGGGGGCGAAGCGCAACGTATCAAGCTGGCGGCACATTTAAGCCAAAAAAGCCAAAAGGATATTTTATTCATTTTCGATGAACCGACCACCGGGTTGCATTTCAATGATATTGCCAAATTACTGGGAGCTTTCAACCAGCTGATAAAACATGGCGCTTCTGTGCTGATCATAGAACACAATTTATACATTATCCGGTATGCGGATTGGATAATTGATCTTGGCCCTGGTGGTGGAGATGAAGGGGGTAATATTGTCGCGGAGGGCACGCCCACGGATATTGCCGAGAGTCCCAAATCCTACACCGGTCAATTCCTAAAAACCTATCTCAAACCTTAAAAAGATGGAATCCGTAATTTATTTGAGATAAGACAAGATATGCTCGACTGTTTTTTTAGTCGCACCCCGGTTATCTTCAACAATCTGGTATGCTTTTAACCCGGACTCCTGCCGGTATACATCGTTCATTAGAAATTTGCGAAGTAAAAATTCAATTTCTGTGGCATTGTGTACTTCCCAACCTCCCCGGTTCGCTTTGAGCAATTGTGCTTCATGGGAGTTCCGGTTTATCGGACCGAATATCACCGGAATCTTATACACGGCCGGTTCCAGTACATTATGAACATTTTGCTTAAAACTGCCACCGACATAGGCAACTTTGGCCAGACCATAAACATTTGCCAAAACCCCGATGCGGTCTATCAAGATTATGGGTTGATCAGTATAGTTTTGAATTTCAGATAAGAGGATTATTTCTCTCCCCCGAAAGTTTTCCATAATTTCCTGAATATGCTGGTCAGTTGGTTCATGTGGACAGATAATAGTCAGAATTTTACCGTTATTTTTCATCAGGGACTTTAAGGCTGCAATGAGATGTATTTGATCCTCCGGCCAGGTACTACCGGCAACAAAAACCCATTTGTTTTGCACCAATTGAACCGGAATAATTTTTCTCTTGGAAAATTCTTCACTACGATAGATAACCTGATCATATTTGGTATCGCCGGCCACAATAATCTGGGAGGGTTCCGCCAGCTTCAGGAAATTTAATCGATCACTTTCCGAAATAGCCAGGATCTTGCTGAAATGTTTGTAAATAGATTGATGAAATGTTCTGGTGAACCAGAGCAGTCGACTACTCTGCTCATGTAAAGAAGCATTTATCAGGACACACGGTATATCAAAAAGCCCGGCAAACCACACCTGATCCGGCCAGACATCATGTTTGGCAATAATCCAGACCGTCGGTTTTACTTTTCGTACAAACCGCCACATTGGCCAAATCCACTCAAAAGGTGAATATAGGAAGAGATCAACTGCCGGGAAGGATTTTACATTCTCGTATCCCGAAGGCGAAAAGAATAAAACAATGGTATAAATTTCCGGCTTACGTGCCTTCAACTCCAGTAAAAAAGGTTTAACATGTTCGAATTCACCCATGGATGCACAGTGAATAACCAGAACAGATTTACCACGCCATTTATCCTGCGATTTTCTCAAAAGGCTATGGATCCGGTATCGTCCCCAGACACCTTTTCTTAATTTTACATGAAATATCGCTACAAAATGGATAAGCAAAAAAAATGCAGGTACAAAAACAAAATTATAAACCAGAAAAGATATCCAGGTCATTTAGTTTACTTTCATTGGGCGAAGTTAAATAAAAATAATTTCCGTTCCTGCACTAATCTCGCATAAAAATTGGGAAATAACACTCTTATAATGGATTAAGTTCATATGGCATTGTTTTTAAATCATGATACAT
This sequence comes from uncultured Calditrichaceae bacterium, assembly GCA_964452045.1. Taxonomy (GTDB): domain Bacteria; phylum Calditrichota; class Calditrichia; order RBG-13-44-9; family RBG-13-44-9; genus CAYVKM01. The sequence goes on along the minus strand of CAYVKM010000005.1, from coordinate 17,547 downwards.
CTGGCAATAACTTCTGTACCGTTGAGAAAAAATCTCACCGGAGGAAACCGCAGCTTTCACAGCACATCCGGGTTCATTGATGTGTGAGCAATCTTTAAACTGGCAATTCTCTGATTGATTCACAAAATCGGTAAAATAAGTTTTGAGTTCATTCCGGTAGACATCCCATAGTCCTAATTCCCTTACTCCCGGGGTGTCGATGAGGTATCCGCCAAAAGACAATGGAAACAGTTCCACAAAACTGGTGGTGTGCTTTCCTTTTTTCCTTTTCTCACTGATTGCAGAGATTTTAAGATTTAACGAAGGTTCTATTTTTTGAACCAGGGAACTCTTGCCTACTCCGGAATGCCCGACCAGAACGGAAACTTTATCTATTAAAGCTTTCCTAAACTGCTCCAGGCCAACTTCTTCTATAGCCGAAGTAAAATAGACCGGATAGCCAAGTTTCGGATACCAGTCAGCATATTCGGCAAATTGATTTTCCTCCGCCAGATCAATTTTATTGATGCATATAGCGCCCGATAAGTCATTCTTTTCCGCAATTACCAGATACCGGTCGAGCAATCCGGGTTTAAAGGCCGGTTTTTTTACAGACATGATAATGACCATCTGATCAATATTGGTAGCAATAATATGTTCCCGATAAAATCTGCCACCCACTGCCCGGCTTAATTTGGATTTTCTGGGCAATACTTCTTCGATAACACCTTCTTGGTCGGATATTTTACGAATCCATACATTATCGCCTACTTTAATGGAAAATCCTTCTCCATCGGGTGCGCCGGCAATTTTACCCCGCACTGAGCAGGTATATCTCTTCCCCTCCTGATAGACAATATACTGACTTCTGGTAGAACGAATGACTTTACCGGTCAATTCCATAGGTCGCCACTATGTACATCCGATAAAAATTAATAGTTTGCCAACTGAAGCAATCTCTGAAGGTGTGTAATGATTTGCCTCACTCAAAAAATGACACCTTTTCTTTTATTGGAAGGTGAAGGTCCGCGATGGAGATCACACGTTTCAGTCGGATGATATTTTACATTGAAAACTTCGTCCAGTATTTTGGGGCAGAAGTTGGTTGCCAGTTTTCCACTTTCTTCACACACCTGCAACCGGATAACATCCGGTGGCTGCTTAAATGTCTCATCCGGCAATTTTAGGGTATCGTAAACACTTTTCATAAAGTCGGCCCATAATGGAAGTGCGGCAATGGCACCGGATTCCCCGCGCCCCAATGAAATCTGCGGATCATCCAGACCAACCCACACACAGGCAGTCAGGTAAGGAGTAAAGCCAACAAACCAGGCGTCGGTATAATCATTTGTGGTGCCGGTTTTCCCCCCGGCTGTTTTGGTAAATCCAAATTTCCAGCGAGCACTCCCACCGGTTCCTCCATTCATCACCGATTCCAGCAAATCAGTCATGATGTAGGCTGTTGCCTTACTTAAAATTTCACTCCGTTTGGTAGCGCTCTTGTAGACTACATTTCCAAAACGATCTTCAATACGGGTAATTGTTACCGGTTCTACCTTAACTCCCTGGTTGGCAAATACACCATAAGCTGTGGCCAACTCCAGGGGAATTACTTCGGAAGTTCCCAAAGCCAGTGTAGGAAAAGGTCGCAGCGGGGTGCTGATTCCCATTTTATGGGCATAATCCACCACGGCAGAAGGTGTTATCTCCAGAATGAGTCGGACAGCCACCAGATTAATGGAATGTTGCAAACCTTCCCGCAAAGTGGTGAGACCACCGAATTTTTTATCATAATTCTCCGGATCCCATCGAGTACCATCCGGGTTATTTACCACCACCGGCTGATTCAAGAATTTATCCACCGTAGTGTAACCGTTGTCAATTGCCGCAGTATAGAGAAAAGGTTTAAAGGCGGAGCCTGGTTGCCGGCGAGCCTGTATGGCGCGGTTAAATTTGGACTCAACAAAGTCGCGACCGCCAACCATGGCCATAACATGTCCGTTCCGATGGTCAAGTGCGATGAAGGCAATTTGCACCCTCGATTTTTCTTCAAAGACCGAATCGGACATTTCGATCTTTTTCCTTGATGGTTCAAGTTTTTTAGAAACTCGCTCCTGTAATTCCGGCAGATGAATGGCAATAGAGGAGTCCATGGCCGTTTGTATCTTGGTATTCAGAGTAGTATAAACATTTAATCCGTCTTCATAGATATTCAGACCAAGCGAGTCCCCAATTACATTGAGCTGCTGGCGCACATACTCCGTAAAATAGGGAGATACTTTGCTTGCCTGCTGGAATTCATTTACCACAATCGGTAATTGACTCAAACTATCATACTGTGTCTGGGTTAAGTCCCCGGTAACTAACATATTATGCAGTACCAGATTTCTTCGGGCGAGGGACCGGTCCGGATGTAAAATGGGAGAGTAATAAGCCGGCAGGTTTAGCAGCGGTATCAGGGTGGCGCTTTCCTCAATGGTGAGTTCCGAAGCATCCTTATTAAAATATTTCTTTGCCGCCGCCTGGATACCGTAAACGCCGTGCCCGAAATAGGCTACATTTAAATACATCTCCAGAATTTCATCTTTTGAATAAGTTCGTTCTATTTGAATGGCAGTTAAAATTTCCCGGAATTTCCGGCTGATTGTTTTCTGAAATCCAAAATATAAATTCCGGGCCAGCTGCATAGTTATGGTACTGAATCCCTGCCGGAAACTTAAGGACATCAGGTCCACCGCAATTACTCTGGGAATCCTTCGGACGTTGATTCCCCAGTGGTCATAAAAACGTCTATCCTCGGTTGAAAGCAGCGCATCGATAGTAGACTGCGGAATTTTCTCAATCGGAATATAAACACGATTAAACTTGAACAGCTCGTGGATTACCTCCCCATCTTCAGAATATATTCTGGTGACCAGTGCCGGATCGATATTTTCCAGTTTGGTTAATGATGGTAGTCCACTGATCAAATAAATAAAATAACCAATAAATAATACAACAATGGCAATAATGGCCCAGTATGATTTCCGGGTTTTGACTTTTTCGATAAAGCTGATGTTATTTGATTCCACTTTTCCTCAACTCACTGTTAGATTTTTTGACCCTATTAGTTTTTGGAAGCAATAAAATTTTCAAAACGGAACTTGTTCTATCCATATAGATTCAATATATCAATCGAAATTAGAGATTACATAAAAATAATGCAAGTCGTTTTTCTTACACAATATATACGTATTTTTTCCGTTTGGAAAAAAAGTAAACGACCGATTATATTCACACGCATTTAAAAGTCCATTAGAAAGACATGAAAAAATACCTGTTCATCATACTTTTTGTTCCTCTGTTTATTATTTTGAGTTGTGGTGTCTCCCGCCAAACCGTAAAATCGGAAAACCTGATTCCACAAACAGATAACGATAAAAGGGCATATGAACATTACTTTAATGGCGCTCTTCTGGATTTCGAGGATGATTATGAGGGGGCGCTCATTGAATATTATCAGGCTTTACTTTATGACTCCACTTCTTCTCAGATTTATAAGGCAATTGCCCGCAATCTGATGCGACTTCAAAAATATGAAAGTGCCGCACAGTATCTGGAAAAATCCCTCAAGTATAATCCCCACGATGAAGAAACACTGACATACCTGGGTGAGACATATTATAATCTTAAGGATTATGATAAGTCAATTTTCTATTATGAGAGATTATTAAGTATAGATCCCTACAATTCTTCTCTGCAAAACAACTTAATCTACCTCTACACCCAACTCAATTTGAGCGACCGATTGTTAAATTTTTATAAAAAAATGATGGCAGCCTATCCCGGTGATAATGAATATGCGCTGCAATATGCTTTAACCTGTTTGAAACTGAAAAAGCTGGATGAAGCCGAAACTTCTTTACAGAGGCTTGTTGCCAGCGATTCAACCAATATAGAGGCATTGGTTATTTTAGGAAATCTGTATGAAGCAAAAAAAGATACAGTGAATGCAGCCAATACCTACCAGAAAATTTTAAATGTGGATCCATTCCAGGAAGATGCTTTAATGCGGATCTACCGGATTTACCGGGTACAACAGGATTGGCAGAAAATTGAAAATGTGTACAAAAATATTCTGGATCGGGATACCACAAATAATCAGGCCAGACTAATTTTAGGTGAAACATATTTTATCCAGGAAAAAAGGGACGACGCAAAGAATGTTTTGCTGCCTGTTCTCAAGAGCGCCGAATATCGTCCGACAGCCCATGAATTGTTGGGACGGATTTACTTTGAACAGGAGAATTATTCCCAGGCAAAGGAATATTTTACAAAGTTAACCGAAGAAAATCCCAGAAACCGTTACGGCTGGATTTTCTTAGTTGTGATTTACAACCGGGAAAACGACGATCAAAAAAGCTTACAACTTTTGCAACAGAGCCTGACCATTCTTCCCGAAGATGTTGATTTACTGGGAATGTATGGTTCCAAGTTGAGTGAGCTGGGTCGCGATCAGGAAGCTTTGAAGCCTCTGGAACGCGCCTTGAAACTGGATCCGGAAAATATTTCCACCATTTCTTCCATCGCTGCTGTTTATGACAAAATTAAAATGTGGCAGGAATCGGATTCACTTTATGAGCAGGCACTTTATAAATTTCCGGATAACGCTCTGCTGCTGAATAACTACAGCTATTCCCTGATCCAAAGGAATATCCGTATCGATGAGGCCTTTGATATGGTTACCAAAGCCCTGGAAATTGATCCGGATAATGGCGCATATCTGGATACCAAGGGATGGATTTTATATAAAATGGGCCAATATCAAGATGCGCTTCATTACATCCAGAAAGCAGTGGATCAAAGAGAGGACAGTGCCGAGGTACTGGAACACCTCGGTGATATTTATCTGAAATTAAACAATATTCCGGAAGCAAAAAAATATTGGGAAAAAGCTCTGGATAAGGATCCCCTAAACACAGACCTTCAGAAGAAAATCCAGAATTTATGAGAAAACTCTTATCAGGAGTCATCCCTCTCATTGCAGTTTTCTATCTGAGTTGTACCCCACCAACCTTGCTCAAACCAGGTAAACTGGAATACTCGGAGCTTGAGGCCTGGCCCGCTGCCTATAAAGGCAATTTCGAAAAACTGAAATCGCTTCATGGACAAGCCAGAATTTCAGTTGAATCTCCGGAGGGAGCAATGAGTTTTGATATCAATGTTATCTACGTTGCGCCGGATACCCTGTTTATGTCCGCAGAAGGACCATTCGGGATTGATCTTGGAAAAATCTTCATGGGTAAAAATCGATTCATTATTTATAATCAATTTAATAACCAGTTTTTTTCAGGGGAACTGGACGAGGATTACTACAACACTTTTCTTCAAACAGATCTCTCTTTGAAGCAAATCAAGAATGCCTTTCTCGGTTACGTTCCTTTGCCCGACAATTTGAAACTGGTGGATCAGCAACATGGGATCTTTGCCGCCCTGGTCGGGGATAAAAAATGGCGAATAACGGTAGATAGAAAATCAGGAACTCTGCAAAGTCTGGAAATCTCACAAAACAACCGGATAATTTTAAAAGAAGAACTGCAGGAATACCGATCGATCGATGGAATAATTTTTCCCAAATTTATCCGGCTGACCGTACCCGACAAAAAGGAAATGGTTGCAATTTTCTATAAAAATTTTAAAATTAATGAAAAAGTAAATAAAGATTTGTATCATATAGAAATTGGACCGAAGACAAAGCAGTTGATCATAAACAGGTAAGTTAATGTTAGACCTCTCCATTGTTGTTCCGGCATATAATGAGGCTGAATCACTTCCCAAGCTCGTGTCGCAAATTGAGAGCAATATTAATCCGCTGGGCATAACCTATGATATTATCTTCGTGGACGATGGCAGTAATGACGGAACGCTGGATGTGCTCCGGTCGCTCAAAAAGGAACACCCGAATATCAAGGTTATCAGTTTCCGGAAAAATTATGGTAAGAGCGCCGCATTATCCGAGGCATTTAAAATTGCCACCGGTAAATATGTTATCACCATGGATGCGGATCTGCAAGACGATCCGGCGGAGATCCCGCAATTCCTGGAAATGATGAATACCGGCAAGCTCGATTTGATATCAGGCTGGAAGAAAAAGCGGCATGACCCGATTTCGAAAACTATTCCGTCCCGGTTTTTCAACTTCGTGACATCAAGATTGACAGGCATCAAAATCCACGATTTTAACTGCGGATTAAAAATTTACCGGAACGAAGTGATTAAGGATTTGAAAGTGTATGGCGAATTACATCGCTTTCTGCCGGTTCTGGCCCACTGGAATGGTTTCCGGGTAGGAGAAAAGGTTGTTCAACATCACCCCAGAAAATTTGGAAAAACCAAATTTGGTATGTCCCGTTTCTTCAACGGTTTTTTCGATCTCCTGACGGTTCTGTTTATCACCCGGTATCAGACAACTCCTCTTCACATATTTGGCATGATGGGATTGTTGGGGGTTTTACTCGGATTATTCATAGAAATCTATTTGAGTGTTTTGTGGTTCATGGGCCATGGCATCCGGAACCGTCCGCTTTTTTTCCTGGGTATCCTGACTATTATTGTAGGATTTCAATTTATCATGTTTGGGTTACTGGGTGAAATGATCTCCGCTAAATTTGCCGAGCATGTTGAATATTCAGTAAAAGAAAAAATGGAATAGGTTCCATTTCGGCTCGGATCACACTGCACTCAACCACTTAACAAATGGCAAATCAGCACATACAATACAGCATCATCGTTCCATCCTTTAACCGCCAGGATGAAATCGAAGAATTATTACTCTCATTTCAAAACCTGAAATTTGATCCGGATCGGGCAGAACTTATCATCGCCGATGACGGGTCCACGGATAAGACCAGAGAAATCGTTCAGGATTTCCGAAAGAAGATACCATTTCAACTTCATTTTTTTCACCAAAAAAATCAGGGGCCCGGGGCAGCCAGAAACATGGGGATGGAAAAAGCTAAGGGTAACTTCTTTATCTTTATCGACAGTGACTGTACAGTACACCCGGATTGGCTAAAAAATATTGACCGAAGTATAGTCAGTGACCAGGCTGAGGCATTTGGTGGCCGGGACAGTTACCGGGACGATTTCCCACCCCTGCTGAAAGCGATCAACTATTCGATGACCTCATTTATCACTACAGGTGGATTACGCGGCAGAAAGGGTAAAAAACTAGCCAAATTTTATCCCAGAAGCTTTAATATGGGTCTATCCCGGAATTTGTATCAGAAGATCGGGGATTTTGGATCATTACGCCACGGGCAGGATATTGAATACAGCAACCGGATTATCAAAAGCGGGGCAAAGGTAATTTACATCGACGATGCGGTAGTCTATCATAAACGACGAACCAGCATCAGAAAATTTTTCCGTCAGGTATTTAACTGGGGAGTGGCCAGGATTAACCTGTTTAAAATTGATGCGAATATGCTGGAGCCGCTTCATGCCGCTCCTGCCATGGCGACTCTGTTTTTATTCCTTATAATCATTATCAGCCTGATATCCGGGCAAATCTGGCTGGTCACCCGCTGGCTCTTCCTGGCCGGGATCATTACATTGGCACTTTCGGCACTACATGCCTCAATTCAATATAAAAACTGGAAGCTTCTTTTGTTGGTCCCGCTCATTATGCCCATTCAGATCATCGGTTATGGTTTGGGCTTCCTGGTTGCATATTTTTACCGGGTGATCCTGGGAAAATCTGAATTTACCGGATTTCGAAAAAAATATTATCAATAGATCTCTATCAGATATTTTGAAATATTTTCATTACAATTTTCCAAACATTTTTTTATATTCCTCAACAGACGACTAAAAGGGTGACATTCATTTTGTCCAGGATATTCTCACCTGATAATTTTATTGATCAAATCTCCGGTATTATTTCCCAGAAAAAACAGGTGAATCATCCCTTCATCGACCTCACCGTGCATAAAATTTATCGGATGCGAACCAGTGGTAAGATCGATTTTGGCGGAAGTGAGTTTGAGGGGTGTGGAACAGAACCTTGCCTTCCGGTAAAACATAATTCTGAGGATTCCTATGGCTGGTGGGATTTACATGAAGGCCATTTTGAAATAGAATACAATGAAAGTTTTTCCTTATCAGATAACCAAATAGCTATTATTCAACCGCACATTCGCCTGTTAAAATGCGGTTGCTTACACCCAACTTTATTCATCACGCAGGTTAACGACTCTTTTCGAATGCAAATATGGGTGCCGAAAATCGGCATCAAAATAAAAGAGAATTCAAGAATATCCCAGTTATTCATTTATGAGTTTTAGTCTATCATCTGTTATTTAATATTTTTCACATTCAAAATAGCCGTAAAAACTTTGTCCTAAAAAAAGGAGACAGGATTATGGAACAGCCGGTGGTACAGGAACAACCCAAAGAGGTGAGAATACTTAATCAGATCCAGGGTGTAAGTAACAATATGACCGGATGGTTAAAATTCCTGGGAATAGTTAATATCATCCAGGGTGCCATTGCAATAATCTCAACATTTGGGATAGGGATTATAATCGCCTGGTTACCGATATGGCTGGGTGTACTGCTGCTTCAGGCAGGCAGTAGAATAACCGCTGCACGCTTTTCCAATAATCAGGAAGAGCTGATAACCATGATGGATAAATTACGGCTATACTTTATTATTCAGGGTGTGCTCATCATCGTCGTCCTTGCCCTGGCTATCATCGGATTTCTGGTTTTTGGCAGTATCCTGTCCGGCTTTCTGCACAATTTCCAACAATATTGATCTTAAATTTTCCGTAAAATAAAAAAGGGGGCACTTAGCCCCCTTGATATTTTAAATATTCCCAAAAAACACAACTATAATAAATTACTTGCCAGGTCCGCAAGCAGCGATCTTTCTCCCTTTTCCAGAGTAATGTGGGCATAAATGGGCTGACCTTTCATCCGGTCGATGAGGTAGGTGAGACCGTTGGACTGGGCATCCAAATAGGGGGTATCGATCTGATAGGGATCGCCGGTAAAAATAACCTTGGTGCCCTCCCCAGCACGGGTGATGATGGTTTTTACTTCGTGGGGAGTCAGGTTTTGGGCTTCATCCACAATAAAGAAAATCCGTTCCAGACTCCGACCCCGGATATAGGCCAACGGGGCTATGAATAATTTCTCCTGTTCCAGCAATTCACCAATTCTTTTGTAGTATTTATCATTCTCCTGAAACTGGTTTCGGATCACATTTAAATTATCGTACAGTGGCTGCATATAGGGATCCAGCTTTGCCTCAAGATTACCGGGTAAATATCCAAGATCCTTATTGGAGAGGGGAATAATCGGGCGAGCCAAATAAATCTGATGATAGGACTTTCTCACTTCCAGGGCAGCAGCCAATGCAATAAGTGTTTTTCCGGTGCCCGCCTTCCCGGACAGGGTTACCAGCAGAATATTCGGATCTATCAGTGCGTTAAAAGCAAAAGTTTGTTCAGCATTTCGCGGTGTAATTCCATAAGAACTCTTCTTCTCTACCCGACGAATTAGATGCTCATTGAAATGATACACCGCCAGGGCAGATTTTTGCTGATTTTTCAGAATCAAATACTCATTGGGATAGAGATCTTTCAGATCGGCACCGGATGGTTCCAGAAATCCTTCCGGTTCATAAAGTTTATCAATTAACATACCATCAAAATTCTCAATTTTTCGCTTACCGGAATAGAGTTTTTCAATATCTTTAATCCGATCCGTGAAATAATCCTGTGCCAGCAAACCAAGTGATTTTGCCTTCAGTCTAAGGTTAACATCTTTGGATACAAGGACAACAATTATCTTCTTCAAATTGTTGGTTAGATAATAGGCAACACTTAAAATGCGATTGTCTATTTTATCTTCCGTAAAAATTTTCCCCACTTCTGCTTCATGCTGATGATTGGTAATGATCTTTATTTTGCCCTTGCCCTGCCCGAGTGAGACGCCATTTTTTACCAGTTTATCCCCGGAAAGACTATCCAATATCCGGATGAATTCCCGGGCATTATAATGAATCTGATCCTGACCGCGCTTGAAATTGTCTATCTCCTCCAATACGCTGATTGGGATAGCAATATCATTATCCTGAAAACTGTGGATACAGTTATAGTCATGTAAAATTACGTTGGTATCCAGAACAAAAAGTTTTTTACCCATAATAACATTATTCTCTATTTTGCGGACAGACTGCTGGAAGGATTTTTATAATTTCTTTTCAATGAAACAATATCAATAATTTGGCCGGAGCTTACTCTTTTTGGATTCGTCTTAATTTAATAAAAGATTCTCAATAGTTGAAAGAAAAATACTGTTAACCACCAAAATACATTCTTTGCAGGTTTAGTGAGATTCGTATCCTTTTAAACCACCTCTGGGTACTATTAACTTAAAATTCTCCGGGGCAATCTGAAATTTCTTATCATCAGCGAGGAAATGCTTTGAACCATTCTCATTTATAATCTCAATGCCGGCTAGCGTCAATGTGCTCTCCACCATTTCCTGCCAGTAGGGCCATTCTTCTGCTAAAATTTCCTTTACTTTTCCATGGGTATATTGCTGCATGTCTAAACGGCTATAGGGATCAAAAAACAACATATTCCCCCGGGAAGCACCACCCAGCAATTTCGTTCCGCGGTAAGGCCGGTCCTGAACGGTGAGTTTTCCAGTACTATCGAATTTTAAACCAGCGAAGAAGAAATCTCCACCCATCAGGGATTCTCCGGCATATTTACTGGCACTTCCCAGAATATGAATTTTCAGATCCTGGCAGCGCGGATCGTTCACAGAATTTGTCCAGGCCCGGTCGACAATATCTCCCAGAATGAAGACCTCCCCGCCTTTGGAAGCATACCCGCATACTTTACCCGCATTGCCAAATATATAGAGGTGACCATGATGCATCCCCATGGCAGCAAAATTCTGGGCATTCCCATGCAACCGAATGATACCACCCTGCATAAAAGCGCCAAAGTACTCACCCGGTGTGCCATAAACATCCATTTCAACATCATCGGTGTTGGATTTGCCCATCACGGCGGTGGAGATCAGCCGCTGCCCATTCACCCGATATAGAACGAAACGTCTCCACCCTTTGTCGTAGGCTTCGCCCAGCAATGCAGAAAGCGAGCGGGTAGGATCAATTCCCTCCGGTTCAAAACCGGTGGCATCCACCAGTAAAATTTTTGAATCGTCGAATTTCCCGGCTGGTAATTCCGAATGATCAACATCGATCCCATGCCACTTACCATTCGGCAATTCCGATAAACGGTCAAGCAACTGGTAAAGGATAAATCTGGTAATATCTACCATCGAACTCTTGGCCTTACTGCCGGTGTCCAGGGTGCGCAGATAATCGATAAAATAGGTTAATATTCCAATGGTTCTGTCAGACAACAGGCCATGGTTTTTCAAAGCAGCATCTGACAATTCGGTCAAGAACCAGCGATAGGTATCAAAACTCCAGTCGCTCAGACTATTACGGACAAAATTTACCAGTTCCGTCTGAGCCTTGTCATCGTTAGAAGAAACCCAATTCTCAATTCGCTGTTTTAACGTTTTAGCATTTTCGGGTGTTGTAAAGGGAGTTCGGGTAATACTGTAATGTAGTCCGTAATCCTTCTGATTCATTTTCTGACCATAACGGTCAATTAATTCCAGATCGGCAATTTTACCATCATCATCATATCGGAGCCGGCTGATCATACCGGCACTGACCAGGACTTCATCCGGAGATGCTCCATCAATTAATCCCTCTTTGTCCAGCAAATTTACCATTTGCTGAATTGCCTGTTCTTCCGAGGCAATGATGCTGAAAGATTTTTTCCTGCCATTCGAATTATCCGACCAGATAGCCGTGGTGCTGGGCCGCAAATCGGCCGGATCTTTTAAATCGACCCGCTCGGTAATATTCTTTTCCGGCAGATGTCTTAAACAGAGATACTGGTAAGGCCCATCCGGTGAGCTGGTAAATTCCACCCGCTGTACTTCTTCCAGATGATGCCGGATTTCCGGCGGCAAAAGTGCCAAATCGTCACCGGTGGTCGGAGAGAAACTTTCGAACAATGCCCAGTCAGGGTATTCCAGCTCCTCGGCCACCAGATGAAATTTCAGCGAAGCGACTTCGGTATCAGTCGTTGCAAGCGGTGGGAGTCCGAATTGTTCCACCCGCTGTTTCAAAGTCTCGTAATTGGTGGTCTCTCCATTGTGGGTAAGCGCGGTATGAAGTTTACCAAAGGGATGCGCATTCATCTGTTCCACCACCGAACCGGTTGCCAGCCGCACATGGATGATGTTATTTGCTGAAGGAGGCGTTACCCAGGGAATTTCCCTGCCGGCCGTTTTCCAGACACCAAAGTTCTTTCCACAGGAAATGACCGCAGCAATCTTTTTAACTCGCGGCAAATATTTATTCTTGTTCAGGGTATAGGGATGTTGCCGGACAAAATCCCTCAAAGCCTTTAAATAAAGTTCACCAGCACCTTCAATGTTTTTATCGGACATGGGATTATCAATGCTGAGGAGTGTTAAATTTTCTTTATCATCAGCGGTTTGCTTCAGATATTCTTCCCAGGATTTAGGTTCCACGCTATAGACATAAAGTACCTGGGTAAGCATTACCGAGTGGTTAAAGACATAGAGATCTTCCGCTTTTCTCAGGAAACCTTCATTTGTTTTATAATTGGCAGAAGTAACCTCCGGGTAATATTCCCGGATGTATGCGAATCGTGCTGAAGCTAATATTTCCTTTTCTATAAACTCATTAAGCACTGCGGGTTTTACCCGGACAAAGAACCTGAAAATATCTCCCGGATCAGTATTGGCATTGCCAAAATCCCGGTAATCCCTTTCCCGTTCATCTTCATCTGTTTTATAGCTTTCCCGGACCTTGTCAATCCGGGTACCTCCGACAAAATCAAAGTAAGGATCCAAAAATACAGTACGGATTTTTTCAGCTAATTTTGAGCGATATTGCAGAACCGCTTCCCTGGCCGCATGTCTCATTTCCGCTTCATCCCGGAAATAAGCATGCAATTGTTGCAGCTCTTCCTCTAATTCCAGTTGCAACCTGCCCTTTACCATGATGCGATAAGCGTAATGATGCGGATGTTCCGAGAAGCAAAGCGTTTTGGCAATGCCTACCCCATCCATGCCCCGGTTTTTCATGGACTTAAGTGTTTTATCTAAAATATAACTGGGTACCGGGTCGGTCCCGATCACAGCCGCCACTCCACAATTGGACTGACCGGTGGCATGAAGCGGCTCGGGCGATTTTTGCCGTCGCTGCTGTAAAAATTCCCGGTGTTGCCTGATGCGGAAATCAACCCTTTCCTTCAGGCCCAACCATTGAATCTTATCGAAGCGGCCTCTCAACTCTCGAATATCTCTCACTCCCAGCGCCGCCAGCGCTCGAATTACCTGCATCTGCATCATCAGAAAAACATTGATCATCTGCTGGGAATTCAGGTCCACATCCCGTAGATTCTGCATTATCAGGTTACTGGTGGCAATACCGCGGGAGCAGCCATCATGACAGTTGCGGTTACGGTCGCACCCGATAGCCACCAGGGGCGCTGTACCCCAGATGACACCGTCTGCACCTAGTGCCACTGCCTTTATCACATCCTCGTAAGTTCGGATACCACCACTCACAAAAAACTTGACGTAATTACGCAGCCCATCCCGGACAAGCCGGTCGTGTATAAGCGGAATGGCATATTCGATGTGCATCCCCATTTGTCCTTTAATAATGTTGGGTGATGCACCAGTTCCTCCCCGTGGCCCATCCAGCCAGACTTCCACTTTCATCCCATACTTCTGGGCATATTCAGAAAGCATCCCGGATAATTCAACCACATTTTCTTCAACTTGATTGATCTTTTGCTTTAAGATCTCCTCAGTATTATCCTTTGCGATGCGGGCCAGTCCGGCGGCAATAAACTCAATATCCACCGAGGGAGAGATTTTAATACATATAACCGCTTTGGGATTGATCATGCGAATGATGTCAATAAACGCTTTCACATCTTCAATGGAATAGCAGTTATGAAATGGAAAGGGCGAAATGATACTGGTATAGGAATAACCGATCACTTCTTCGCAAAGGCGCAGCAACCCTTCAAACTCTATGGGATCGATTTCTCCGGCTTCTTTTAATTCATAGGACTTTTGCTGAATCCGCCACAGCCAGACTTTCAATTTCGGAAAAATTTCCTGTTTTTCCTGAGCCTGAAGCAAATGGTCGTAAGCACCTGTAGCAATTTCCAGGAGTGGATGGGCACTATTCTTTTCAATTTTTTCTATCTTTTGTACTAGCGATTTGATTTTGTCCTGGGCCAAATACTCCAGTCCCTGAATCCCTCTGAGATAGGATACCAGTTTATTAACCTTTTGGGCCAGAATATGCCCACCGATGCCCATTTTTGCACCCTGGCTGTAGGCAATCACTACCCGCGATGTTTTCCTGATGGTTTCCTTTGTAACACCGAAAAGACCTGTTTTCAGCTCTGTCGATACGAAACGCTCATCTTCAGCATCGATCACCACATAAAACAAAAATGGCTGCAGATCCGGATAGGGTTCTAGAGTTTCAAATATTCCCGGATTAGTTTCCGGGGTGATGTTTTGCTGATGGAGAATTTTCTTTATCCGCCGGACGGTGTAATGACGATTGTGCTCAAAGTATGGCTTAATTTTCTGAATATCCGGCTCGGTAAAAAATATGGGTTCACCTTTGCGGTTCAGGAAAAAGCAGGTAGGATATCCGCCCTCACCGGTATCATACTGGATGCCCAATTTTCGGGAGGCGATCACATGTGCCCGCCAGGTGTCCAGACCAATCGACCCTACTGACTTACCGCCAAATGTCCAGGGGGCCTGCAAATACAAATCTTTATCCAGCTTTACCGCTGTCTGGATTTCATCCAGCTCCCAATCCGGAATCATATCCGGGTCCCGCTGATATAAAATTTTCATCACATCGAATCCATCACCCAGCAGTCCGGTACTTTTTACATTTTTCAATTTGAGCATCCGGGGATCGCCGCTGGCCATATGTCCAATGGTTTCGATCAGAACTCCCGGCCAGACATGATCGCGATTATAAACCGTTTGGTTGACACTGTCCAGTTTGTAGAAGTCGTGCGGGGCACGCAACATTTTTACTTCTGTTTTTAAACGGCTATATCGCAAATCAAATTCTTCCGGAATTGATTCTTCCCGGATCAGTTCTTCATTTAAGCGCCGGTGTTCCCCAAGTTTTTCTTCCTTCTCAAAAATATTTTTCTGGATACGTTCCTCCAGCTGATAGAAATCGATCAACCGGCCTTCTTCACCCACCGTCTTTTTCAAATCCTTAAAGCCAGCCGCTCCCAGCACTTCCAGGATTTGGATTTTCCGGGATTCCATCTGATTATTCAGGCGCTTTACCGCCCAATCGATGTCCAGATAAATCAACTTATCAGTAGTGGTCTTTTCTTCGATGATGGCCCGGTAAGCATAGGGATCCAATGCGAGAAGGGCGGCAAAATCCATCAGTGTCGCTTCGGCACCCCGCTGCACAGTTTTCTGACTGTCCGAGGCCAGACGAATTCCACCAGAAGCGATTATGGAAACCAGGTGGCGTCGACCACTGCCCAGCAGATAATGATGAACCGCTCTCACCGCCTGGGAGGTCACAAAATAACGATCCTTATTCCGCAGACCATGTATATGAAGCACATCTACTCCGCTTTGCAGAAAAGTTTCAACCCGTTCCTGAATATGGGGGAAAATTTCCATCCCACCGATAATATCATGTTCGGAAATTTCCAGATATCCGCAAATGAGTGGCATTCTACCGTCCACCGATGAAACGGAATCCGTTATAAACTGGATAGTTCTTTCCATGTTGTCATGATAAACAATCTCAAACATCGGCATCTGCCAGAGATCAGTCAGCAGTTCTCTGCTTAGGCGGGGATGAACCTGCAAATGGCTCATCATTTCCTGATCCACCCGTGGTACGATTACCGGCGGAAGTGATTTATAGCCTCCCTCCGCCCGCAACACATCATAGAATTCGAGCAGACGGCTAAACTCCATCACCACCAGGGTTTTCTGTTTTTCGGCAACTTTCAGGAAGGCCAACTCCACCCGTCCATTGCTTTCCAAGGGAACCACATTGAACAACAAGGGAGACATCAATTTTATGGTGGGAAAGGGCGGATTATGAAGATCGCCTTTCTGATCAAATTTACAATAGCGGTGTCGTTTTCCCAGTTTTACCGATAATTCTTCATCCGGGTCACCTTCATGGAGACGATTTTGTGCCGGACCAACGATGTGAAAATGAGAAAATCGTTCAGCACCGAAACCGATGCTCATATGGCGATCCCCCTGCCCCATACCGGATACCGGAATCTGCCCGGTAGATGCCTCTTTATCAATTTCCATCAGGATGTCTTCGGTAACATAGATATCCGCCATCTCTGTCAGTTCTGGGGAACGTTGAATAGTCGTGGTATCGCGCAAAAATTTACGGCGCTGTTGCCAGTAGCGCTTTTCTTCCAAATCCACCGCATTTTCGATCAATTTATCGGTATACTCCCGCTCGAATTGGATGGCCTTATTCTGTGGACAATAATTGATGCAGGCATTACACAGGGCACAATTTTCATCCAGTAGTTCCGGAATTTCCCGTGGATTTCCCTGACGGGCACCGTAGGTACAGGCATTTTCATGGGCACACATGCCACAGTGAATACAGGTTTCAGGATCGATAAAAAGATTGGCATAGGCGAAACCACGTGGATACAAAATTTTCAAACCATGTTCCAGATGAGACCGTTCCTCCTTCTGCTCAGCCAGGGTGTGCTCCTTGTAGAGCGGACTTTCTTTCATAATCTCCCAGAAACGGTCAATAAATTCTTTCTTCTTTTCCTCATCCAGGTCGAGCGCCAGTTGAAAATTGGTATCCTGCTCCACCATATCAAACATTTTGGTCAGCGGAATATTGGTTGGACATACCCGGGTACAGTTGTCACAGCGGGTACAAACCAGAAATCCCAGGGCCTCCTCCTGAGAGATTTTCTCGCCCCTAGCCAACCGGTTGGCAGTCTTGCGGCGGGTGATTGGCGTTGCCAAACCCAGCAAACCAAAAACATCACTAGTGGGACAAACCCGCTCGCAGCTGTCGCACTCCGCACAGGCTACATTTATTTGCAAAAGCGGATTACGATTTGCCTGAAGGGTCGGAGGAACCATTCGCGGCAAAACAACCTTGCTGCCCTTCCATAATAATTTGCCAAAGTTATAAAACGAAAAACGCTTCTTGCCATTTGTTTTGCCGGCATAGAGTAAATGAACACCTTTTTCCAAAAAGTAAGGCGTCATTTTCTCATACAGACGAAGGGTAAGTTTACGGTAATTGGAATTAATAAATTTGCATTGATTAATCAGTTTTTCAGGGTCAAGCTCTGCTTTGTATTTTTGCAATTTCTCAATTTTTCCGGCGCTGCCGTTTTTTTGCATACCTTTCAGGAAGGGCAGGTTCCAGAT
>CAYVKM010000004.1:0-92503 GCA_964452045.1 uncultured Calditrichaceae bacterium | reverse complement strand
AACCGCCCTCATCTCAATACAGAGGAGTTCGAGTAGGTTAGATCAAATTTTTTAATACAGCTTCTATATTAAAAAACACGCTTTTTTCGGAATTGCTGATTTAATCTACATTTCAGAAAAATAAATATCAAGAAAAAAATCCTTTATAATCTGCCATAAGCAAAATAAGCGCATTTAATCCGCAGATCCAAAAGAATCGTTTCTACTGTAATTTTGTATTAAAAATTTGAAATAAATTTGAAAAGTAAAAAATAAGGCCTGGTAACATAAGTACATTAAAAGTCATGATATGGTCAGCCCGGAAGGAATCGAAACTTCGACTGGTTTGCATGGGCTAAATTCGACTTTTAAATGCAAACTATTTCAACTGTTTCAACTTCTGAACCGCGTTCTGGTTATCCGGATTTAACTCAAGAGATTTTTTATAATTTTGAATGGCTAATTCCTTGTCACCGTTAATCATATAGGCCTCGCCCAGGCTGTCATAAGTGTTTGCTGATTCAGGATAGGCCAGTACATTAAGTTTGAACAATTCAATGGCTTCCTCCATTTTACCGGATTGTAAATATTGATATCCTAAGATGTTCATCCGTGTCTCACTAAAAGGAATCCATTTATTATCTTGTTTTCGCTTCTGGCTAAACAATTCAACTGATTTTTCAACACCCTGTGTATTTAATACCTGAAAGAACTCGGCCCCGTTTAGAAAATTTAACACCTGCTGGTTAAATAATTCCGGCTGTTCTAATGGTACCAAATGTCCGGCGTTTTGGATAATTACTTTTTGTGAGTTGGGAATCCCCGATTCAATCGCGCCGGCATGGACAAAAACATCCGGAATATCAAATTCCCCAACCACAATCAATGTCGGAACTTGAATTTCTTTTAATATACCAATGGCCGGGCGTTCCGGTTGTTCCGCCAAACGATTTTTAGTAAAATCAATGTTCTGCGGATACGCCTGCATCAGTTCCCAAAGTTTTTCTTTGACCTCTTTATTCTGAGGGGCTATTTCATAGGGGTCTTCCTTTACTAAATATTCTAACAGTCTATCTGGATTGGCATAATCTTCAGGTTTAAGTCGTCCTCCGCGAGTTAACATATGTTCTGAATAACTAAACCCGCTGACAACCGCACCAACTACAATTAAGGATGAGACTTCATCGGGATGGGCAAGGGTGAAATCTATGGCCAATCCGCCACCGGCAGACATTCCAATAAGGATTGCTTTATCAATATTCAGGAAGGTGAATACCTGATAAAGATCTTCAATATTGGAATAGGTTGTCTCCGGCTTTGGAGAACGTCCATAACCTCGGCGGTCGTAGCGGACTATCCGAAATTTTTCTGAAAAAGTTGCAAACTGGTTGTCCCACACTTCTCCGTGGACTAAACCATCATGAATAAATACAATGGTTTCAACCGCATCTCCTTTCGATTCATAGTATAGTTTACCATCTTTCACATTGATATAACCTGAATTCAGGGAATCCTGTTGAGCTGTACCGATATTTATAACCAGGAACCCAAACATTAAACAATTCAAATAAAGTTTTCTCATGGCACACCTCGGTCATTTTGAGAATCTTTGTTTATAATTACCTTTTATTTTAAGATTTAATGATTTTTTCAGATGCTGCGAGCTTTCAAATTTAGTATTTCGCCTACATCTCATATAATCATCATGCATCGGCCTGTATTTCAATTACCATTGGAAACTCAAATTATACAAAAAGCAGTGGTCTCCACCAGCCCCATCACTAAAATATTTTATATTTACTAAACTTTTATTCTAATTGACTTGTTACAATATCCAAAAGATCATTGATAACCCACATTGCTTCGCCCTCCTCAGTATTATCCAGAATGGCAATGCTAACATCATAATTTGGCAAATATAAACATCCAGCTGCATATCCGATTGCATTACCACCATGACCCCATACTTCAAGATCATTAAACAACTCGGGCGAAAATCTTACTACACCCAATCCATATCCGGCAACAAGATCTTCACCGGGACAGGGTGAGTGAAAATTAAGCATCCGGTCGAGATTGGTTTGAGATAAAACGACTTTATCATGAAATAAAGCATTGGACCAGAGCGCTAAATCAGTCGCCGTGCAAAAAACTCCCCCAGCCGCCATGCTATAGAATGACTTCATGAATGGCAACTCATCATAAGTACCATTATTATCAAGGTCAAACCACCCTTGGGCAATGGTGGCACTGGTTGTTTCGTAGGGAGCTGTAAAGGCGCTGTTTAAATTCAGCGGTTCAAAAAAACGTGTTCTATATTCGGTAGAAATCTCCGATCCTGTTGCAACCCGAATAATTTTACGTAGCAAAATATATCCGGTGTTTGAATAATGCCAGTCTGTACCCTTTGGAAAATAAGGTGCCAGTGTGTAGTTATTAACGATTTCATTTACTGTCCAAATCCTGTTTGGATCTATAAATATATTATGCCACATATCAGGATTTTCAGTAATATTAAATATGCCGTTCGTATGATTGAGAAGCTGATATATCGTTATTGTGCTGTCAACATTCTGGTAAGCAGGCAACCATTTATTAATCGAATCCTCTAGGGAGAGAACCCCTTCTTGTGCCAGTTGAATAACGGTGACAGCGGTAAACATTTTAGTAATACTTCCCACACTAAAAACCAAATCGGAAGTGATTGGAGTATTAGCTCGCGCCACACCACTGACCCCATTCCATGTTTCTCCATCAGGCATAATTACCGCTGCAGAAATACCTTTTCCGTTATATTTAACAACACCATCATCCAAAGCTTTTTGTAATTCTTCTTCAAAGGTCAATTCAGGCTGGGGTTTAGTTGGTGAATCTTTGGAGCAAGATGTGAAAATGATCATCAGGAAAGACAGCATAGACAAGAGTGCTAGATTCTTTTGCAATACTAATCCTCCTAAAAATTTTGCCGGTTTAACATACGCCCTATGCTATATTTTGTTGCAATCCAATAATAGTTCATATGACCTGAAACTATAAGGTGGCGAATTGAGGGATTATTTTTAAACTAACAGGGCAAGATATGTGGTACATAAAAAAGAAGCCTTGAAATGAGAAACATTACAAGGCTTGAGAGGGTGAGCCCGGAAGGATTCGAACCTTCGACCAACGGCTTAAAAGGCCGCTGCTCTACCAGCTGAGCTACGGGCCCGGGAAAATGGAGCGCAAATATAGATAATAATGCCAGGTCTGTCAAGGGAAAAAACAGATCGAAATTTTCACTTAAGTTCAATTATTCCAATGAATACCATATTCCAATCGGGTACCAATAAACTCATTCCCTTTGCTTTTAGACGAGACCACTCCAATTTGGTGTTTTCCATTCTGATCAGACTTTTGTATATTTCTAACAAACTTGTACGGGAGAGATAAAATGATTCAATGGAGAATTATTGTCCAATTCCAGCCGGAAAATATGAGCAAAGGAATAGTTGCACTAAAGAAAATCACCAGCCATTTGCAAAAGAAACTGGACTGGCCGGAAATTCAAATCTACCGGGGATTTATCGGTGTGGAAGAAAACAGATGTGATGTAGTTGCCTATTTTAAATCGCTGGCAGATTTTGAAGAAGCCTGGAAGCGCTGGGGGAAAAGCCCGGAAAGTAAAGTGCTGGCAGAGGGCTATCATAAACTGGTGGAATCGGAAAAAATCGAAATTTACCAGCGGGTCAACTGATTTTAACAAAATTCTACTTGATTATTAATTAGGCGGTAAGTCAGCTAAAATGTTGATGACGATCTGGTGATATAAAAAAGGCCCGGAAAACCGGGCCCTGAATAAAGACTTATTCTTTAACCACCCATACTTTTATTTTTGTCTCAATCTCCGGATGCAACTTAATCGGTACCGAATAGATACCCAATGCCTTGATGGGCTCATCCAGTTCAATTTTTTTCCGGTCAATATCATATCCCTGTTTGGTTAATCCGTCAGCGATATCCTGATTGGTGACCGATCCAAACATTTTATCCCCTTCCCCTACACTCACAGTCAGGGTAACAGAAACCCCTTCCATCTTTTTGGCCAGTTGCTCTGCCTGTTTTTTCTGTTTATTGAGCTGTACCATTTTTTGGCGTTGTTCTTCTTCAATCATACGGACAAAGTTTGGCCGGGCCGGATAGGCAATTTTCTTGGGAATGAGATAATTCATACCAAATCCCCTTTTTACCTCAACCGTTTCGCCCACCTTGCCGAGGTTTTCATAGTCTTGCCGGAGTATAATTTTCATATCTATTTACCTCACACATTTTTTCTTAAAATTTACCTGGGAATGTCAGATACAAACGGAATCATAGCCAGGTGTCTTGCCCTTTTGATGGCTTGTGCCAACTGACGTTGATGCTGGTTGCAATTTCCAGATGTTCGGCGTGGTACAATTTTACCCTGCTCGGTCAGGAATCGAACTAATCTCTTTTCATCCCGGAAATCGATGTAGATATCACCGGATTCACAAAAACGACAGACTCTCTTTTTTCGCTGTAACATTTTATCGTTCCTCAATTTTCAATTTTCTCATTTTTGTTTTCTTCTTTAGAAGATTCATCTTCTTCCACCTTTTCAGGTTTTTTCTCTTCATCAAAAGTTTTCTCTTCTTCAGAGGATTTCTCTTCTTCAGAGGATTTCTCTTCTTCAATAGATTCTACTTCTTCAGATGTTTTTTCTGGCTCAGAAGATTCCGGTTTTTTCAAATTTTCACTTTCAACAGGGGCGTCCGCTTGAATTGGTTCTTCAGATGCCGGTATTTTAGCCTCCTTTTCCACAACCGGTTGTTTTTCGATTTCCTTTTCGGCCTGTTCCAATTTCCTGGCTTTAGCTTTACCGGAATTAATAGAGCGTTGAATTAATTCCTTTTTTGTGATAGTATATGACAGAAATCTTAATACGCGGTCATTGAGCCGGTATTCACCCTCCAGAATCCGGGGAATATTAAGCCGGCTGTTTGCGCTAAATTCAATTTCCACATAGAAACCGTGGGTATTTTTATTGATTGAATAAGCCAGCCGTCGCTTTCCCCAGCGGTCGATTTTTTTGATCACCCCACCATGATCCTCAATCAACTGCTGAATACGGCTCGATACGGTATCTACTTCATCGGGATTTTGGGAGATATCAACAACGAAGATAGTGCTATACTGATTTTCCATACAACCTCCTTTGGTCTTGTGACCCTTTAATCTTAATGTCAAAGGGTAGGATTATTAATTACACTATATCTGCCCTTCTAAAGGGGCGCTAAATTTATAAAGAAATATTTCCGAAATCTATTAGTTTATTAATTTTTATTATCCCATTAATGGTGCTATTACCAGAGAGACAATGGACATCAGCTTGATCAGAATATTCAGGGATGGTCCGGCAGTATCTTTAAATGGATCACCCACTGTATCCCCCACCACCGCTGCTTTATGCGGGTCTGATCCTTTACCGCCATACGCACCAGCCTCGATATGCTTTTTTGCATTATCCCAGGCACCACCTGCATTAGCCATGAATACTGCCAGCAAAACGCCCGTGACGGTAGTACCGGCTAAAACGCCTCCCAGCATTTGTGGATTTTTCAGGATTAATCCAAAAAATACGGGGGTAAGGACTGCCAGTAAACCAGGCAGGATCATTCTTTTAATGGCTGCTTTAGTCGAAATATCCACACAACGGGCATAATCCGCTTTGGCCTTTCCCTCCAGCAGCCCCGGAATTTCTTTGAATTGTCGTCTCACTTCTTCAATCATATCAAAAGCAGCACGGCCTACCGCTTTTAATGCAAACGCTGAAAATACAAACGGAAGGGCTCCACCGATTAATAAACCTGCCATAATCATGGGATCGTCAATATCCAAGGAAAGCTGGGGAATACCCAGAGTCATCGCTACCGTGTTTCGATAAGCAGCAAAAAGTGCCAGGGCGGTGAGCGCTGCAGAACCGATAGCGAATCCTTTTCCAATGGCTGCAGTGGTATTACCAACGGCATCCAGTTTATCCGTCCGGCCACGGACTTCGTCAGGCAAATCGGCCATCTCGGCACATCCTCCCGCGTTATCAGCAATCGGCCCATAAGCATCTACGGCCAACTGAATCCCGGTAGTTGAAAGCATACCCAGTGCGGCAATGGCGATTCCATATAATCCGGAAAAATAATAGGAAATGATAATGGCCAGTGCGATGGTCAGAACCGGCAATCCGGTGGAAAACATACCATTGGCGATGCCGGCAATAATATTTGTTGCAGCTCCGGTTTCACTTGCCTTGGCTATATCTCGTGATGGTTTACGGGATTCCGAGGTGTAATACTCGGTGAGCAGACCGACACAAATCCCGGCAATTAATCCAGTAACGGTTGAAGCATAGATATCCCATTTTCCAATAATTTTACCAGCCCAATCAACCGGTTCAGGTAGAAACTCCTGAATGATAAAATAACTGACAATAAGCATCAAAATTCCTGCGACAGCTGTACCAATATTTAGAGCGAGTTGAGGATTTCCCCCTTCTTTGGTTTTCACAAAGAATGTTCCGATTATCGAGACTAAAATTCCAAATCCGGCAAGCGCCAACGGCATCATCACCAGACTTGAAAAGCCTGCTCCTGCCGCTATCACCATAGCACCCACGATAGAACCCACGTATGACTCAAATAGATCCGCACCCATCCCAGCCACATCACCGACATTGTCACCGACATTATCTGCAATGGTTGCCGGATTTCTCGGATCGTCCTCAGGAATACCGGCCTCTAGTTTACCTACCAGGTCGGCTCCAACGTCCGCGGCCTTGGTATAAATTCCACCTCCGACACGGGCAAACAGGGCAATAGAAGATGCTCCCATGGCAAATCCGGAAAGCAACGTCATTACCCGGGCCAGATCGACCCCCTGATCCAGGCCTCCATAAAAATAAAACAAAACAAAAAGTCCTAAAACAGCTAAACCAACAACGCTCATTCCCATCACAGAACCGCCACTAAATGCCACAAAAAGTGCCTTATTTAGACTTTCGCGGGCAGCCTGCGTGGTTCTGTTATTCGCTCCGGTGGCAACCCACATTCCAAAAAACCCGGCCAATCCGCTGCAAAAAGCCCCAACTACAAAAGACAATGCAACCAGACTGGTTCCCTGAGAAGCATTTCCCCAGGCAAGCAAAATTGCCACGGATGCCACAAAAACAGCTAATACTTTATATTCCCTTCCCAGAAAAGCCATTGCACCTTCCCGAACAGCATGACCTATTGCCTGCATTTCATCATTTCCCGGATCCTGTTTATGGATCCACCGTGATTTCAGAAAAGCATAGAATAATGCCAAAATAGCTGCAATCATCCCTAACCAAACAAACGGTACTTGCACACAAACCTCCTATTTATTAATTATCCAGCAAATTTCGGTTATGTATATTCATGGCTGTTTTCACGCCGTCTTTAATAAATGTTTCGATCCCGGCACAGGCTCCATCCAGGATTATATCAAGTTTAGTAACTTCTCCAGGTTCAAAATCTGAAAGAACAAACTCAATAGGATCATCAGGTGTATCGCCAATACCAATTCTTAAACGTGTAATCTGCTGAGTACCAATGGTACTAATAATATTTTCCAGTCCCTTATGCCCGGCTGACCCACCCTTTTGCCGAAATCTAATGGTACCAAACGCTAAATCCAGATCGTCAAGAACAATTAATACTTTTGAAAGATCAATATCAATTACATTTTCTAAAATATACTTCAGCGCAATCCCGCTTAAATTCATGTAGGTCGTTGGTTTGATCAAAAAAACCTGATCGGACCCGAAGGAAAATTTTGCATTATGATACGGTCCTGATCCCTTGCTAAATTTTACCCCAACTTTATCTGCATATCGATCCAGAACCATAAAACCAGCATTATGACGAGTGTGTGAATATTTTCGCCCTGGATTCCCCAAGCCAACGATCAGGTACAAAATTTAATCCCAAAAAAATTAGTGGTGAGAAAAGCGTGAGGTTCTGTGACCTCTAATTCTGGATGAAGAATTAATCTTTTTCTTCTTTATCCTCTTCTTCCTCTTTCCGGGCAGTGATAACTTCCGGCTCTGTAATTTCTTCTTCGCCTTCCCCGACTTCGGCTTCTTCTACTTCCTCTACGACTTTGGCGTGTTCGAGGATTAATATCGTTTCGTCCTCATCATTCAGGATTTCGATATTATCATATTTCAAATCCCTAATTCGGACTGAATCTCCTATTTCTAGGGCAGTCACATCAATTTCCAGTTGATTGGGAATATCTTTAGGAAAACATTCAATTTCCACTTCCCGGGTTATAAACTCGAGAATACCGCCTTCCTTCACACCGGTAGCAGTTCCCTTTAAAACAATCGGCACATCCAGGGTCAGTTTTTCCCCAATTTTGATTCCCTGGAAGTCTGCATGGAGTAAAGTTTCCTTCACCGGATCAATCTGTAAATCCTTTAAAATACATTGTAATTTTTCTTTTTCTCCCTCTACCTCCAGTTCCAGCAGCCCGTGGGCATGAAGAAGTTTGCTTTCAAATTCTTTGCTATTAAGAATCAAATGTATATTATCCTTCTGCGAGGAATAATATTCTGCAGGGATCCACCCTTCCCGGCGGTATTCCTTGGTAGCTCTTTTTCCTGTTCTTTCCCGTTTTTGAGCTTTCAATTTTAAATCAGCCATTTTTTATCTCCTTAAAATAAGTACTTTTCAAAGTACAGG
Source organism: uncultured Calditrichaceae bacterium (assembly GCA_964452045.1). GTDB lineage: Bacteria > Calditrichota > Calditrichia > RBG-13-44-9 > RBG-13-44-9 > CAYVKM01. The sequence goes on along the minus strand of CAYVKM010000004.1, from coordinate 83,768 downwards.
TCATTAAACCTGTACTTCATAACAACCAGAGCTGGGGTGGGAGGATTCGAACCCCCGAATGCCGGGACCAAAACCCGGTGCCTTACCTCTTGGCTACACCCCATTTTAAAAATACCATTTTTTTACTTCTCTAATTTTCTGTATTTCTCTGCAGTTAAGAATCGAATAATATTTTTCTGTTTCTAAATCACTAAAAATACAATTATTTAAATCTTCCGAATTTACCCTGCTGGAAATAACGGCCTCAAATTTAACATGACCGTAATATTTAGTCAAGTGCATTTCCAACTTTTTAAAGCAATTAGAGGTCTTTTTTCATTGTCTTCGAAAATTTCTTTCATATATAGATAGAGAATATAGACTAATTTTTACGGTGAGCTTTTTCTTTCTTCAAAGAAATTTGATATTTCTGCATCTTTCGATACAAACTTACCCGGCTTATTCCCAATTTCCGGGCAGTCCGGGTAAGGTGGTATGCATTTTTTGCCAGTACCCGGCTAATCCGTTTTCTCTCAAATTCAGCTATGGCGAGTTCAAGATTATCTTCGTCAAATTGAGGTTCCTGGAAAGGCAGAATCAGATCGAACTCCTGATCCAATAATGCAGTATCTATGGTAGATTTTGCTTTAATAACCAGACGTTCAATAAAATTTTTCAATTCACGGACATTCCCGGGCCAATGATAATTCAGGAAATTATCCAGATTTTTTCTTGATAATTTCTTGATTTTTTTGCCATATTTTTTATTAAATATCGTGATAAAATAATTGCTTAACACCGGAATATCGTCCAACCTCTCCCGTAAAGGCGGCAGTTCGAAATTGATCACATTCAGCCGGTAATAGAGATCTTCCCTGAAATGCTTTAGCTCAATCAAAGATTTCAAATTTTTATTCGTCGCAGCGATCAGGTGAACATCAACCTTTACCGGCTGAAGACCACCAACCATATCAACTTCTCCGGATTCGATCACCCGCAATAATTTGGCCTGAAGGTTTGAATCTAAATCTCCGATCTCATCTAAAAATAATGTGCTGCCGCTTGCCAATTGAATTTTACCTATTTTATCGAAATAAGCATTGGTAAAGGAACCTTTTTTGAAACCGAACAATTCTGCTTCCAATAAATTTGCCGGTATTGCCGCACAATTAATTTTCATCATTTGATGGGCATTTCTTTTGCTCATCCTGTGAATTATATGTGCCAGTACATCTTTGCCAGTCCCGCTTTCCCCCAGGATTAAAATATTGCTATCAGAACCAGCAGCTTTTTTGGCTCTCTCAAAAATATCGATCATCAACTGATCATTTGTAATCCATTGGAGCTCTTCTCTGGCCGAATAAAGACTCGATTTTGGTACTGTAAAAAAATAGTCGTTTATCAGCTTTACAAAATTTTCAGGTTGAAGATTTTGCTGCTCACCGAGGGGGTAATAACTCCGTACCCCAAAGGTAAAATACTTATCCTTCACTCGGGTGATAATAATTCGGGGACACTCAATTTTATAAAACAGAATACGTTCTTCATCGTTAAGGAACCGAATAATTTCGTAGTCTAAAATGATGAGACCAATATTTTTTGTACGTCTAATTCTGGTGTATTCAGAGAGTTCTTCTGCGATTTCAATATCAGTAAATAATTGATTCTTTATGGGAGTGAACATGTCTTGAAGAATCTCGGATTTAGTAATCAGCAAGATAATTGACTTCACTTGTAAGCCTCAAAAATATTAAACCAGCTTAAATGTATACTCATTTTTTTGACAATAATCGAGAAAATCCGGAAGAACTGCCTGTACTACATTTTTTGATATTTCCGAATCATGAAAAACAATTATATCCCCGGCTTCTAAATTTTTAACCAGATGTTCATAGGTTTTATCTTTATCCCATTTAAAATCATTGGCCATTAAAGACCAAAGCAGCATATCTTTTTGGATGATCTTCAACATCCGATATAGACCGGGTCCAAAAATGCCGTACGGTGGTCTGAAAAGTTTGGGAATCACGCCAAAATGTTTAATTATCAATTGATCGGTCAGGAATATTTCATTCTCTATGTGTTGTTTACTTTTCAGGATCATCGGAAGATGATAATAGCCATGGTTGCCCAATTTATGTTTTTCAAAATTTAGTGACTTTAGCTTTCGGATATTTTCAGCAATCTTTCTACCCTCCAGAAAAAACAGGGCTGGAACACTATAGTGAGCAAGAATCTCGAGTATCGATTCGGTGAGTCCGGGAGTCGGTCCGTCATCAAAACTCAAATAAAGGATCTTTTTTTTATTTTCTAATTTCCAGACCAGGTTTGAAAAGGCAGGAAAAATTAATTTACCAAAAAATTTCTGATCCAAATTTTCAAACTCCCCAGGTAAATTTGTTAAACAGGCCTAATATTCCCACTACCAGCACATAACCAATCTGAAAAACTTGAGCAGGCAGATAATATTTTACCAGATCTCTGCGTCCAAATATTTTCAGGGCCCTGGAAATAATAAAGGCTTCGGTAACCAGCTTAACCAATAAACCGATAAAGAAAATTCCAAGTGGAAAGATTCCAAAAATCGCTAGAACGCCGAAAACCGGGATGGCCAGATAGTATAAATAGATGGAAAGCATTAGCAAGAATACCCATTTTTTCGGATAATGAAGTGATTTGGATGCCCATCTCGCCCGCTGATTGATGAAAGTATGAAGATCATCGGCGGATTGTGTGTAATTAATGGTTTCAGGCAATATGGAGTACTTAATCTTCCAGTTTGTCTTGCGGTGAATATTCTGCAACAATAAATCATCATCACCGGATGGTAAATGAATATTGGCATCGTAACCACCGGCATCGTGGAATGCCTTTAATCGATAGGATAAATTGCTGCCGTTGCAAATGATTGGCAAATTATTTCCCGAGCTTCCGACACCGGCAAAAACAATTCCGGCAAATTCCAATGTCTGAATCTTTTTAAACAGATTATCCTCGTCCTCCTTGGGAAAAGTAACCACACCTGCTACCAAACCGGTATCATTAGTATACTGTGCAATCATTAATTCAATCCACCTTTGGTTGGCAACAGTATCTGCATCAATGGTCATCACAATTTCATTCCTGACAGAATCCAAAGCCAATTTAAGCGCCTGTTTTTTAAAGGTAGGTTTATTCTCATCATCTATTTTACGGATCAGCTTATAGTTCGGTTTATCCCGAATATACTCTCTCACCACCTCATGGGTTTTATCCGTAGAATTATCATCGATAATGACGACTTCGAATAAATCTTTGGGATAGGTTTGTCGGTAAAGACTTTCCAGACATTTGATGATATTATTTTCCTCATTCCGGGCAGGAACCAGAACAGAAACGGTTAATCGGGATTCGCGAGTCTCTGTTTGAATACGGTTTAGCCCGACATAAAAATATATGATCACGCAACCATAAATGAAGGCAAGTGTCAGAAATATCCATTCCATCTAAATCACAATTTTCTTAAGAAGTTTATCCGAAGTATTAAAATATTGATAAAATACATTTATCCAATAAGAAAAAAACACTACCGGTTAAGATTGCTCGGAACTGCAGTTGTTTTCTGCTCCCACTTTAACTGAAAGACAAAAAAACTTCCCATAAGCGCCGGACAACAAAAATTGATTAGAAATATGATAAAGGAAGTATAGAAAGCCGCAGAAGCCGGGACCATGAATAATGAAAAATAAAAAACCGCAGCCCCTTCCCGTACACCCAGATCCCCAAGAGAAATTGGAAGCATGATTTTGGTAAACAGTGTTGCCCCAACTGCCAGAAATGAAACCGGGAAAGATACCGGTGCAAATGCATTTATGATGATATGATACTGCAGTAGAATAATAAAAAACCAAATGGTATTCATCAGGAAGAGCACAACCGTTTTTGACAATGAGAGTGTCCGTAATCCGGAAAAAATCAGCTGAATTTTTTCAGAAGAAAACCTTCGGCCTATTCGATTTAATACCCTGTTAAAAATATGAGGATGAATGACGAATATCCAGATGAAGAGCAGGGACAAAAAACTTATCAAATGGACAATTAGAGTTATTGATGACGAAAATAGTAATCGTGTTTCAATAATGATATTAAAAGCTACCAGACCGATAGAGATAAACAGAATCATTCCAAAAATTTTATCCAGAATATTCAATCCGGTGACCACAAATTTATTATGATCCTTAAAATAGAGACCCCTGCCCAATTCACCCATATTGCCCGGAGTGACAAAGCCAAGAGTAGCTCCAAAAAGCAATGATTTCATTACCAGAGCATTATTCATATTTTCAAAATGACCATTGAGCAGGTAACGCCATTTTAGAAATTGTGCCAATAGATTTGGAATAAGCAAGAGGAATCCCAAAGAGATATATATCGGATTGGCTGAAGTGAACGCTTCAACTATGGACGTTTTTTTTGCAACGTTACTATATATCAATCCGATGAGAAGCACACCTACCAGTAATTTTAATATCCATAGAATTTTTTTATGGCGCATTTTTTACAACTCTTTCAATACTTTGATATAAGGATCCAGCGCATCCCGTAGTGCATCCCCCAGAAAGGAAAATCCCAACACCAGGATCATAATTGCCAGACCCGGAAATGTGGTTAACTGGTAAGCCTGGAGTAAATATTGTCTGCCTTCGGAGAGCATGCCCCCCCAGCTTGGTATGGGTGGTTGGGTGCCCAATCCTAAAAAGGATAAGCCGGCCTCTGAGATAATCATTGAGGCAACTCCCAGGGTGGCCATTACCAATACGGGATTAAGGGTATTGGGAATCAGGTGAAATGAGATTATCCGAAAGTGAGAATAACCCAGGGCTTTTGCCGCCTGGATATATTCCTTCTCTTTCTCCTTTAAAATCTCTCCTCGAACCAATCTGGCATAGGATTTCCATCCCACTATGCAGAGGGCAATAATGACATTGTTCAGGCTGGGGCCAAGAATTGCCATGATGGCAATGGCCAACAGGATTCCGGGAAATGCCAGTAAAATATCTGTAATCCGCATCAGCACTTCATCAACCCAACCACCAAAGTAACCAGCAATTGCCCCGATAACAGATCCCAGAAGTGCCGAAACACCCACAGTGATAAACCCAACCAGAAGACTGATCCGGGCACCAAAAATGATCCGACTCAAAATATCCCTTCCCAGATCATCCTGACCCAGCCAGTGCTGGACGGAGGGTGGATTTAACGATTCGGTAATATTTTGCTGATAGGGGCTATAAGGTGCAATTACATCGGCAAAAATCGCCGCAAAAATGGTTAGAATAACAATTATCAATCCCATTATGCCCAAAGGATTCTTAAGGATTTTAGAAAAGGTATAGCGAAAAAAGGAATACTCTTTGTTATCCATAATCGAGATAAATTAACCCATACTTTTCAATTTTACAAATTTAAGAATATTGCCCGGTGATGAAACAGGAAAATTAAAATGAGGATCTCGGTTCTTTCTATAATCTATTTTATAGCGATTCCGAAAATGAACTGTAAAGGAAACCAATATTATCCGATAATATGTATGCTATGTTACACTCGGGTTGATTATGCAAATTGAATGTATTAGTAAGCAAGCCTACTACAGAATTTGTATAATCTCTTGAGAGATCCGGTTTATTGTTCTTAATAGATTTAACTGAGTAATTGCTTGGGAAGCATAAGGGAAGCTTTAAAAATAATGGACTATTCATTTTTATTTTAGACGAATTATGCCGCGACTGGAAAAGAATAACGAACATTCAAAATCCGGTGAAACAGATAGTTTAGTTGAAATTATCTTTATCACTGATGCAAATCTTCAGGTAAAATATACCAGCGAAAATGCAATTCAAAAACTGACCGGTCAGTCCGAAATACAGTCCTCAAACAAAATTACCGACTATTTACCCGACCTGAATATTCAAAATCTGAAGTACCGACTTTCTGAAATAATTGAAGGTGAAGCGTCGTTTCAAACCAATTTTGAAGGAACAACCGCGATTGGTCTGAATGGAAACTTTAAATTATCAGTAACCGCCTTAAAAAATGAGAAAAATAAACACCTGCTTTGGAAGATCGTATCGCAGGATAGCTTTAAAAAATCAGATGATAGAAAAGATTTTCAAGATATTCGGATGCAATTTCTGGAGAACTTCTCAGAATTACTGAGCTCCGAGAGCGATTTGCATACTATTTTAACTAAATTTGCCAGAAATCTTAAGGAAATTATTTCCTACTCCTCGCTTTCGCTTTTTATACCCTATTTTCTAGAAAAGTACCAATTCAGTTTGTTCTATTTTAATTACAAAGGGGAGAATAATTTTCCGAAAAATGAAATTATCGATCTTACCGGAAATGACGTTTACTACGACATAATCAACCAAAAAAAATGCTTCCTCCAAACCAATCCATCCAAAAACAGCAAACACATTTTGACTTCAGCCGAAATTAAATATACGGAAAAACTGGCCGAAATAATCCATTTCCCGGTCTATCAGGAGGATGAAATTCTTGGTGTTTTAAACATTGGTCACGAACAACCAATGGGTTTGGGAGCATCGGAACTGAATTTCCTCTGTCAAATTTCTGGATTTTTAGCGATCGCGCTTAAAAATGCATTTTATTATAACCTGATCCGATTTCAGAACAAAAAACTTTTCATCATCAATTCGATATTTAATGCGCCCCAGAATTCAAATAACATCCTGCAAATTTGTCAAAATACCCTGGCCGGGCTTACTGATTTATTGGCCTGCGAATTCAGTTCCTTTTACCGTTCGACTGATGGAGAGAAATGGCAAAAAATAAATTTACCCGATTTCCAGAATAAATTACCCGACCAGTTGCGTTTACCGGAAATTATTCTCACGGAAAAAACCAGGATATGGGATAAAATAAATCCTTCGGTCATTGATCTGGAAGCGACCGAGTTCGAAGACCCAAGCCAAACCGGTTTGTTCAGCTGGCAATCCTCATCGTCCTATGGGTATCTTGCATTTCTCTCATTGAACAATTCGGTACTGGATCAGATAAACCGAAGCTATGTTTCCACATTGATTGAAGACATCATCAAGCAAATGATCACTGCTCTGGATCAAATAAGTCTGTTCGAGAAAGTGAAACGAGCAGAGAAAGAGTGGGAGACCACTTTTAATACAGTGAATATTGGTTTGATAATTGTGGATGAAAATCTGCAAATTATCAGATCGAATAAAGCATTTTTGAAATTATTTAAATTCGACCATGCTAATCTCATTGGAGAGACCTGTGAAAAAGCGATTTGTCGGAATAAAAATAATTGTTTCTGCAGTCAAAAATCCACCAAAAATACCACTTTCCGGCAGGAAGAGGACGAATACTTCGACAAAAAAATAAATCGTAAAATCAAGCGGATATTTTATCCAATCCTTGACACCCAAAATAAATTCAAAGGGGCAATATTTTCGATCCAGGATGTGACCGAACAGCGTAAACAGGAAGCCAGGATTAAATTTCTCTCCCGGTTTCCCGAAACCAGTCCCAATCTGATTATCAGCATGGATTCAAATTCAGAGATAAATTATCTAAATCCGGCAGCCCTTAAGCTGGTCGAAGAGCTTAAATTAAAAGAGAACGAACACAGACAAATCCTGCCAAAAAATATCTCACAATTGCAAAAGATGAGTAATCATCATAATGTCCATCGGCTTGAAGTTGAGCATAAATATAAAGACAGATTATTTCATTATGTAATTCATAAACCCAAGGACGATGAACATCTGTATTTTTATGGGACGGAAATTACCGAAAAAGTAAATCTGCAAAAGCAATTGCTTCAGACCGAACGCATTAAGGCAGTTGGAGAAATGGCCGCGGGCGTGGCACATGATTTTAACAACCTGTTGGCAACTATCCTGGGCCGAACCCAGCTGCTCCTGTTAAAATCCGAGCACCAGGGTACTAATGATGAACTCAAGATAATTGAGAAGGCTGCAATCGATGGCGGGAAAATTGTCCGCAGATTACAGGAAGTAACTAAAGAAAAACGGGAAAAGAATTTTACCCCGCTCGACATCAATGATTTGATTAAAGAAAGTATAATCTTTACTGCGAGTAAGCTGAAAATCAGTACCCAGTTAAAAGGACAAAAAGTACAATTACATACCCAATTCAGGGAAAAATGCATCGTCAAGGGGGATGAGGTTGAGTTAAAGGAGGTCTTTACCAATCTGCTATTGAATGCATATGACGCTATGCCCAGGGGCGGTGAATTATTTATCCAAACCCAGATTGTGGATAAATCCGATGTGCGGATTCTTTTCAAGGATACCGGCACCGGAATGACCGAGGAAATAAAGAATAAAATATTCAATCCGTTCTTTACTACAAAAGGAGAAAAAGGCACTGGAATGGGCTTAAGTATTGTTTATAAAACAATTACTGCTCATAAGGGATATATCGGTGTCCGAAGCAAGAAAAATAAAGGCACGGTTTTCACCATCATCCTTCCATTATCGGATGAGCCGATGAAAAAGCTGACCACGAAAGTAAGCCAGATCCAGGCAAAATACAGCGAAACCAGTCTTTTAATCGTGGATGATGAACCGGAACTTTTGGATACCATGGCCGAAATTTTAAGATTAAGGTTTAAATCGGTAGAAATCGCCTCCAGTGGAAAGGAAGCTTTGAGTAAAATTGATGAAAAGAAGTATGACGTTGTGCTTTCGGACCTGGGAATGCCGGAAATGTCCGGCTGGGAGCTGGCCCAGAAAATAAAATCTAGATTTCCCAAATCTAATCTGATAATGGTTACCGGATGGGGTGAGCAGGCCAAGGAGGAGCTGAAATATCATCCGGAGGTGGATGCAATTTTACCGAAACCTTACAGTTTTGATGAATTAATTAACCTGATTAATAGTTTTTATTGATCGATAATTTTCCAATAATCTTTCGACGAATCGGTTAAAATCGTAGTTCATTTCCACTCTTCTTCTTCCCTGATTCCCCATTTGCCTTCTTAAATCCGGACTTTCAATTAATTTTTGCAAACCATCTGCTAGTGCATGCGCGTCCTTAGCTGGAACCAGGAGTCCCGTGGCCTCATTTACCACAGTATCCGGAACTCCCCCGGCGTCTGCAGCAACCACCGGCAAGCTCATTGCCATTGCTTCGATTAGCACATTTCCAAAGGCTTCTTTATGAGAGGGAAATGCCAGTATGTCCATCACCGCCATCATCTCTTTAACGTCCTTTCGAAAACCAGCAAAGATCATATGATTGGTTAAACCTGAATCCGCTGCCAATTTTAAAATCTCTTCTTCAAACGCTTCCTCTCCTTCGCTTGCACCACCGACCACCAAAAATTTTAACGGAATATTCACACGGTTTATCAGCAACTTTGCTGCAGCCATAAATTCACGATGCCCTTTCATTGGGGTAAAACGGCCGGTTATTCCAATCACGATTTCGGCCGGAGCAATACCTAACGCCTTCCGAATTTGGTCCCGATCATACTGTTCCGGCTGAAATTCCTTAACCGGAATAGCATTGGGAAAAACAGTTATTTTATTTGGGCTGATCGGGCAGGTTCGTTCGACACTCATCCGGACATAATTGGATAATGCCAGAATCCGGTCCACCCGCGAATACAGGAGGCGATGAAACGGATCTTTTTTCTTAACCGAACTTCCCATACTTTTAGTCAATATCAATCCGGGATCTACCCCGCTAAATCGCAATGCCGGTACTATCGTCCATAAATCGTGGGACAAATGCGTATGAACAATTTCCGGTTTCAGCTCATTAAGCAATTTCCAAATTTTATAGGTTGTTTTTACAGATTGGAAATCCGAACCAAAACAGGGAAACACAGGAACTCCCTGTTCAGTTGCGTCATTTTCCAAACTGGAATTTGCCGGGCAGAGGAAGTACACTTTATGCCCCGCATTCATCAGACCCCGGGATATTTTAAGGGCATCCATCTCCAATCCACCCCACGATCTGGAGCCGCATGATTTAAAAATTACCATAACCGTTATGATTTTTTATAGCAAAAATTTGTCATGTGTTTTTACAGGTGGTATACAAAAGAATAAAAAATTATTTACTTTCTTTTTGGCCGATAGATATGGGTACTCTGACCAAAGAAAACTTCAGCTGATTCCATTATGGTTTCAGAAAGTGTCGGATGCGGATGTATGCTGAGTTTAATGTCCGTTGCCAATGCAGCCATTTCAATCGCCAGAACACCTTCTGCAATCAACTCTCCGGCACCGGCGCCGACTACTCCCATTCCCAGAAGTCGTTCGGTCTCCGGATCAATTATCAACTTGGTTAAACCATCGGTTCGATCCATGGTCAGTGCCCGACCTGAGGCGGCCCAGGGGAAACGGGTCACTTCGATCTTCCGGTTCTGGGCTTCTGCTTCGCTCTCGGTGAGACCACACCAGGCTATTTCCGGATCAGTGAATACCACTGCCGGAATTGCCCGTGGTTCGAACGCAGCTTTATGTCCGGCAATCACTTCCACCGCAACCCGTCCCTCGTGAGATGCTTTATGGGCCAGCATGGGTTCTCCGGCCATGTCCCCGATGGCAAATATAGTTGGTTGTGAGGTTCGACGCTGGGCATCCACTTTAACAAATCCTTTACCGTCCAGTTCGATGTTCAAATCCTCCAGACCCAGGTCTTCGGTATTCGGCTTTCGCCCAATGGAGTAAAGAATTTTTTCAAACCGCCCTTCGTTCACCTTGGCTTCTTCACTCTCGAATTTTACTTTTATGCTGCCCTTTACCTTCTTCATCTCGGACACCTTCGTCTGCAGAAGTACTGCCTTAAATTTATTCTCTATACTCTTATGCAGAACCTTAACCAGATCCTTATCGGCCCCTGGCAACAGACTGGACATCATCTCCACAACCGTTACCTCACTTCCCAATGCTGCATAAACACTGCCCAGTTCCAGTCCGATATAACCGCCGCCAATAACCATCAGCGTTTTCGGAATATCTTTCAGATCCAGAGCTGCGGTCGAATTCATTACCTGCGGATTGTCTATGATTAAACCCGAAATAGTCGCCGGCCTTGATCCGGTTGCCAGAACCGCATGTTCAAATTTCAGAGAATATTTATTGCCTTTTATGGGGGAAATGTCAATTTTTGTTGGTTCGGTAAATCTTGCCCGCCCCTGAATATAGGTAATTTTTCGCTGTTTGCTCATCTGACCTAATCCACCGGTCAATCTGTTTACCACACCTGTTTTCCAGTCCCTCAATTTTTCCAGATCGATTTCAGGAGATTGAAACCGGATGCCCCAATTCGACGCTTCCTTACTCTCATTCAGAAGCTTAGCAACATGCAGTAATGCTTTGGATGGGATACAGCCACGATACAGACAAACACCGCCCGGATTGGGTTCCGGATCGATCAAGGCTACTTCCAGGCCCAGATCGGCTGCCAGAAAAGCGGCTGCGTATCCGCCCGGACCGGCACCGATTACTGCCACCTGTGTCTGTGATTTAGGAACATCCGCCAAAATAATTCTCCTAATTAAATCGTTTTTAGGTATTTTCGGTTTTTTAAAGTCTGCTATCCTTCCACCATAATTTTGAAGGGCTTTTCCAGAGCTTCGCATACCCACCTCAAAAATCTGGCCGCATCCGCACCATCAATCAAACGGTGATCATAGGACAGGGAAAGCGGCAGCATTAGACGGTGGATAAAGTTTCCATCGGTAAAAACCGGTTCCATTTGCGAGCGTGACACTCCCAAGACCGCTACCTCCGGAGAATTGACGACCGGGGTAAATCCGCTTCCACCAATACCGCCAAGATTTGATATACTGAAATTACCGCCCTGCATATCCTCCAGGGTCAATTTTGCATTGCGGGCTTTTTCAGCAATCGCAGTTAATTCTACCGAGAGATCTATCAGATTTTTTTGATTCACATTCCGGATCACCGGAACCAGGAGTCCACGATCGGTGTCAACCGCAATCCCTATGTTATGATATTTTTTGAAAATCACCTGACTATTAACCATATCTACACTGGCATTGAACTGAGGAAAAATTTTAAAGGCCGAAGAGATTACTCTGAGCAGAATGGCGGTAACCGTGAGTTTTCCGCCAGCGGATTCAACCTTCTTACCAAATTCTTTTCTTAAATTTTCCAGTTCGGTGATATCCGCCTTGTCAAACTGGGTAACATGGGGAATAGTAGCCCAGGCATATGCCAAATGTTTGGCGGTTTTTTCCCGGACTTTGCTCATGGGTTTTACTTCAATTTCTCCCCATTTGGAAAAATCCGGAAGTTTTTCTGCTTCAATACCTCTTAATACATTGTCTGATACCGCCTTTTGCTTATTCAGCATTTTGGCAAAACTCTTTACATCATCGATTGAGATTCGTCCTCCGGGACCGGTCCCGCTCACCTCATCTATCTCTATGCCAATCTCCCGGGCAAATCTGCGAACTGAGGGTGCAGCCGGGGCAACTTCTCTCTTCATTGGTGAAGGTAGTTCCGGCTGATATGTTTTTTCCATCCCACGTTTTTCCGGAACGACTTCTTCCCTTTCAGCTTCTTTCTCTCTGGGAAACTCCTTCTCCTTTTCTTCAGGCTGCTCTGCAGTGGTTTCAATTTCCTCTTTTTCAGAAATTTGCGCTTCTTCCGGTTTTTCCGCTTCTCCCGATTCTACTGTTTCTATGGAAAGTATTTTCTGACCAACTTTAACCGTCTCCCCTTCTTCCACAAAAATCTCTTTAACTTTACCTTCAACTTCCGATGGGACTTCGACGACGGCTTTATCTGTCTCCAACTCCAGCAGACCCTGTTCTTTTTTGATACTATCCCCGGCAGAGACCAGAATTTTGGCAATCGTTCCAGATTCGATGTTTTCTCCCAAATCCGGTATTACAAAATTGATTGTTTTTTTGGCGCCTTTAGCAGGGGCCAAGGTGGTCTGCTTGCCTTTTTCCGGTTTCTTGGCTTCTTCCTGCTGCTTAACTTCTTCCGGCTTTTTTTCATCTTTTTCCGGTTCGGCTTTCTTTGCTTTTTTACCTGATTTTTCTTCGGATTTTTCCCTGGATTTTTCGCCATCCCCTTCGTCAATAACCAGAATGGCCTGCCCAACCTTTACTTCGTCACCCTCGGACACCAGAATTTTCGAAATTTTTCCGGCCTGATTTGCCGGAATCTCGATAACCGCTTTATCAGTTTCAAGCTCAATTAGAGACTGATCTTTTTTTACCTGGTCACCAACCGACACAATTATCTTGGCCACGGTACCGGTTTCAATATTCTCCCCGAGCTCAGGTATTTTAAACTCAAATGACATTATGAATTCCTTCACTGAAAATTATTTTATGTCGTGCACTCTCATGCAACCGAAAAATATTCACCTATCATCGATATTTCGCATATCAACTGATAATAGGATTCGCCTTTTCTGGATTCAGATCCAAATCTTTTATCGCTTTTTTAGCAACTTTCATATCCAAATGACCCTGGCTGGCAAGATTATAAAGTGCCGCCAGAACGATATACCGTTCATCAACCTCAAAAAAATCCCGCAGATGCCGTCGGCCATCACTCCGACCAAAACCATCAGTCCCAAGTGAGATCAAAGGTCCGGGCAACCATTTTGAGATGGATTCCGGCAAGGCCTTCACATAATCACTTGCGGCAACGAACACGCCCTTGGCATTTTTCAAAGTTTCCTGAATATAAGGTACTTTGGCCTTTTTATCCGGGTTGAGCATGTTCCACCGTTCGGCATCCAAAGCATCGTGATGTAGTTCTTTATAGCTGGTCACACTCCAGACATCGGCTGAAACTTTGTATTTATCCACCAGGATTTTTTGCGCCTCAATCACCTTATTCAGGATGGTTCCACTACCAAATAAATGTGCTTTAAGTTTGGCGGATTTTAAACCGGATGACTTAAATTTGTAAATTCCGTTCAATATCCCTTCCTTTGACCCTTTGGGCATGGGAGGTTGAGTATAGGGTTCGTTCATCACAGTAATGTAAAAATAAATACTTTCCTGATCTTCAAACATTCTCTTGATTCCATCCCGGATGATAACCGCCAGCTCATAAGCAAAGGCCGGATCATAAGCTTTGAGGGTGGGATAGGGATAGGCCAGGATATGGCTATTTCCATCCTGGTGCTGCAAACCCTCACCGGCAAGGGTCGTTCGGCCGGAGGTTCCTCCAATCAGAAATCCCCGGGTTCTCATATCCCCGGCGGCCCAGGCGAGATCCCCAATCCGTTGTAAACCAAACATCGAATAAAAAATAAAGAACGGAATGGTATTAATCCCCTGGGTTGAATAGGCGGTTCCAGCCGCAATGAAAGAGGACATCGAACCGGCTTCGGTGATCCCTTCTTCCAGGATTTGGCCATCTTTCGCTTCTTTATAATAAAGCAGACTCTCCTTATCAACCGGATCATATAGTTGACCGGCGTGAGAATAAATTCCCACCTGTCGAAAGAGTGATTCCATTCCGAAGGTTCTGGCCTCGTCCGGCACGATAGGAACGATCAGCTTACCGATTTCCTTATCCCTGAGCAGTTTTGCCAGAAGTCTGCCAAAAACCATGGTGGTGGCCACTTCCCTGTCCTCGGTCCCTTGATAGAATTCCTTAAACAGATCTTCTCCCGGTGTTTTTATCGGATTACTTTTCAAGCGACGCGAGGGCAGATAACCACCGAGTGTCTTTCGACGTTCATGCAAATATTTCATCTCCGGGCTGTCTTCGTCCGGTTTGTAAAACGGGACAGTATCTACGTCCTCATCCGAAATGGGGATTCCAAAACGGGAGCGAAATTCTCGCAGTTCCTGCTCGTTTAATTTCTTCTGCTGGTGGGTGATATTTTTCCCTTCCCCGGCCTCGCCCAGGCCATAGCCTTTGACGGTTCGGGCTAATATTACCGTGGGGGATCCTTTATGGTCAACCGCCACTTTATAGGCTGCATAAACTTTTTCCGGATCGTGCCCACCCAGGCGCAATTTACTGAGTTGTTCGTCCGAGAGGTGCTCCACCAGCTTTAATAAGCGTGGATCCTTACCCCAGAAGTGTTCCCGAAGATAAGCGCCACCTTTAACAATGTAGTTTTGATATTCTCCATCCACAACCTCTCCCATTCTATTCACCAGGAGTCCGTCATGATCCCGGGCCAGAAGCTCATCCCAGTCCCGCCCCCAGATAACCTTAATCACATTCCATCCGGCTCCCCGGAAGATTGTTTCCAATTCCTGGATAACCTTCCCATTTCCCCGTACCGGACCATCCAGTCGCTGCAGATTACAATTAATCACGAAAATCAGATTATCCAGTTTTTCCCGGGCTGCCAGACTAATCGCACCCAACGCTTCAGGCTCATCGGTTTCACCATCACCAAGGAAACACCAGACCTTATTGCCTGTACTCTTCTTCAGGCCACGGTCTTCCAGATAACGAATAAAACGTGCTTTGTAAATAGCCATGATTGGTCCCAGACCCATGGAAACGGTAGCAAATTGCCAGAAATCCGGTAAAAGCCAGGGGTGCGGATAGGACGGTAATCCCCCACCCTCATGGACTTCATGACGGAAATTCTTGAGTTGTTCCATAGTCAGGCGACCTTCCAGGAAAGCACGGGCGTAAATACCCGGCGAAGCATGTCCCTGAAAGTAAACCTGATCTCCCGGGAAATTTCCTGATGCTGCTCTGAAGAAATGATTAAATCCGACTTCATAAAGCGTAGCAGCCGAGGCATAAGTAGAAATATGCCCGCCAATGCCGCTCTCCACTCTATTCGCCCTCACCACCATGGCCATGGCGTTCCATCTGATAATACTCTTGATCCGTCGTTCAATTTCTCTGGATCCTGGAAATACCGCCTCTTCTTCCGACGATATGGTATTGATATAAGGAGTATTTGCCGTAAAGGGAAGCTTTATTCCGGAGGAAAAAGCCCGCATGTGCAGAGCTTTAAAGATTTCATTGACTCGCTCCGGACCACCCTTCTGAATTACATAATCCAGTGAATCCAGCCATTCCAGAATTTCAAGTTCTTCTTCAGAAATCTGGCCTTGGTTCTTCGTTTTATCGCTGCTCATTCAATCTATCCTTTTTATAAAATTCTAAAGCAAAAAGTCTGTTTATTACTTTTGGGAATATTTATAGTTTCGCATTCATACTGATACGAGGCATAAATCCAATTCTAATTTTACCTCCTGAATAAATCGATTTGGTTTTGTTCAAACCTATCCGATTAGATTATTACTTCAAAAAGATGAAAATCAGATGAAGATTATATATGAATTGCCTCACCAGTTGCATCGCCCGCTGCTTCCATCACAGCTTCGCTTAATGTCGGATGGGCATGGACCGTATGCTGAATTTCATAATTGGTGGTTTCCAGGGCTTTGGCCATTCCTAATTCGGCAATCATCTCGGTAGCTTCAGACCCTAAAATATGTGCACCTAATAATTCACCATACTTGGCATCAAAAATCAATTTAACCATACCTTCACTTTCGCCAATCGCCCGGGCTTTCCCACTGGCCCGAAAGGGAAATTTGCCGATCTTCAAATCGTATCCGGCCTCTCTGGCTTTCTTTTCCGTCAGACCGAGACTGGCAACCTGGGGCTGGCAATAGGTACAGCCCGGAACATTAGTATAATCCATGGGATGCGGATTTTCCCCTCGCAAATGGTCAACCGCAATAGTGCCCTCATGAGAAGCCACATGCGCCAGCCAGGGTGCCCCTATCACATCACCAATTGCATAAATGTTCGGAACTTTGGTCTGATAGAATTTATTTACCTTTATCGAATTTTTCTCGACCTCTATCCCCAGTTTTTCCAATCCTAATTTTTCCACATTACCCAGAATCCCGATAGCCACCAGGGCAACATCTCCCTCAATCTCCTGTTTTTTACCGTTGCCGGAAAGGGTAACTTTCACTCCTTGCTTGGTCTTTTTTAAATTTTCCACCCGGGCGCTGGTATAGAGCTTTATTCCCTGTTTCTTAAACGATCGCTCCAGCTGTCTGGCAATCTCTTCGTCTTCTATCGGTAAAATTTGCGGCAACATCTCAATCAGATGCACTTCTGTCCCAAATGAGTTATAGAAATAGGCAAACTCAACCCCAATTGCCCCCGCCCCAACGATGATCATCTTCTTGGGAGGATTTTTCAAGATCATGGATTCCTTGGAGGACAAAATTTTCTTTCCGTCAAAATCTACATTGGGGAAAGGTCTGGCCCGTCCTCCGGTCGCAATAATGATCTTATCCCCTGATACTTTCCTGACTTCTTTGCCCTTTCCGTCCTTTACCGAAATGGTATGTTCATCCGTCAATGAGCCGGTTCCGGGAATATGCTCTATTTTATTTTTCTTAAACAGAAAATCTACCCCCTTGGAATTCACCTCAGCGACTTCCCGGCTCCGCTGAATGATTTTTCCAAAATTGAAGGAAAAACCTTTTATCGCGAATCCAAATTCTTCGGATCTTTTATAATAGTGCATTAATTCCGCATTCTTTAACAATGCTTTGGTGGGAATACAGCCCCAGTTCAAACAGACCCCACCAAGCGCATCCTTTTCGACTACGCCGGTTTTCAGACCCTTCTGGGCCGCCCGAATTGCCGCAACATAACCACCGGGGCCACCGCCAATAATTAAAACATCAAAATCGTATGCCTTTGAACTCATTCCAGGTTTCCTCGTTTTTCGTTTATTTTATGATCTGTTATATGGAAGAAAGAGGTTGTCTTCCGGCAAAACCGGCATCAATCCGGTGCCAGTAATTAATCGAATCCTCACCATACTTGTAACACAGGTATACTTCTTCACCATTGGAGCGGATATGGGGAAAATCCACCAGTCCTTCCTCCAGACCTTTTATCTGGATCCCTGCAGATATCAACTTTTTTAGAACATCGATCAGCATTTCCATTTTCCCGGAAATTTCACCATGTCCGTTATTGCCAAAACCATTGGATATATTCATATGATAAATATCATATCCCTCCTGCAGTAATCTCTTTGACAACTCCCGCATCCGCTGAATCATCGGTTTCATGGTATGCAGTGTTTCGATGGCTTCGGCAATGCTAAAGTGTATGGTGTGTCTCAATTCTTGGTTCATTTGAAGTTTTGTTCTACCAGACTCAATAACTGTTCTATTTCGGAAATTTTTTGAGCTTCATCCTTATAGGAAGAATAGACCAGATGGATATTTCGCATCATGCGCAGGATGATATCAAAATTAGAGCAACCATCCAAGACTTTATCATGATCTTCGATATCTGCTTGTTCCAGATATTTTAGACATTCCTGTCGTGAATAAACTTTTCCACCATAAAAAGGATCGAAGAAAATTTCATCTATCCCATCATCATATTTTATGATAAAATGGGCGGGCATTGGGACTCCTAATATCGGTAAATCCAGGCGTCTGGCGATAAGAATATAAATCACTGATAAGGTAATGGGTATGCCGTTTTTGGTTTCCAATACCTTGTCGATAAAACTGTTATCCGGATTGTAGTAATCGGTAGAATTTCCCCGAAAACCTAAATTTTTATTTAAAAAATCACTTACCGTATCAATAAAACTTAAAGGATGCCCGGTTGTGGGAATTGACTTTCTGATCTCGGCAGCAATTTCATCCAGTTCATTGATAATATCAGGGAGTTTCACCCTGGAAGAGTTCCAGTAAGTCAGAAGTAAAACCGCTTTTTCCAGATCCAGATCTTCCAGGTTATAGGAAAGTAATTGCTGCATGGCCGAATAAACCAATTCAAAATGCAATTCCAGATATAGCTCGTCCAGCAACTGACGATGTGTTTCACTTAAGTTCTCATAGACTGACTCTTTGCCAAGGATAAACTCCAGGCTGTTATCCAAAATTGTCTGGCGAAGAATCTTCTGAATTTCCCGGCTTTCATCATCCAGTAAATTCAAAATATGTTCTAACTGAAGACCGGTTTCAATCAATTTTACCTCGAATGTATAATCAGCTTTAAAGATAATATAAAACTCAGGTAAGCTCAATATTTAATTCTGAGGCACCGGGTTATACCTGATAATTTTTAAAATATTGTCAGAAAGGGATAAAAAAAGGCCAGCAGTTAGACTCATAACCGCCGGCCTGTGACAGTTCAATCAATTTGTTTTCGCAAGAATGTCGGAATATCAAAATCATCCAACGGTAACTTCAGATCGCCGTTTTCTTCCTTGGGAGTTTCCTGTTTTAAGGAAATAGTTTTGGCAACGTTCTGCTGTTTTTGTTTTTCCCTCATGAACGTTGGCAAATCCAGATTAACTCGCTCCTGTTCCTTTTCCTCAACCCTTTTCGGAACAGCCTGAAAGCGGGTATCCGAATCAAAACCGGTTGCAATGACCGTAACAAAGATTGAATCCTGTAAATTTTCGTCAATCACTGCACCAAATATAATATTGGCTTTATCTCCGGCCTCTTCATAAATAATTGTGGTGGCTTCGCTGATTTCATGCAGGGTCATTTGCGAACCACCGGTAATATTCACCAGTACACCCTGGGCACCCTTTATTGAAACGCCCTCCAGCAGAGGACTGCTGATGGCCTGTTGGGCAGCCTGAACCGCCTTTCCTTCGCCATTGGCATAACCGGTACCCATCAGGGCGTGACCCATCTCCGCCATCACCGTACGGACATCGGCAAAATCCAGATTAATCAGACCGGGTATGGCAATTAAATCGGAGATACCTTTAGTTGCATGAAGCAGGACTTCATCGGCAACCTTGAATGCGTCCAGTAACGGGGTGGATTTATCGACCACTGCAAAGAGCCTCTGATTGGGAATAATGATCAGAGTATCCACATTCCGGCGGAGCTCCTCAATTCCCTGATCTGCCCGCTGCATCCGCTTCATTCCCTCAAAATGGAATGGTTTGGTGACAATACCTACGGTTAAAGCGCCATGATCTTTGGCAATTTCGGCCACGATTGGCGCAGCACCAGTCCCGGTTCCACCGCCCATACCGGCAGTGATAAAAACCATATCCGCATTTTGAACGGCTTCTATCACTTCATCTTTATCCTCTTCGATTGCCCTGCGACCAATTTCCGGATTTGCCCCGGCACCAAGCCCCTGGGTCAATCTTTTGCCGATCTGGATTTTCGTCTGTGCTTTGTTTTGCTCCAGGGCCTGGGCATCGGTATTGATAGAGATAAAATCTACCCCCTGCAGACCGCCTTCAACCATAGTATTGAGGGCATTTCCACCGGCCCCTCCTACTCCGATAACTTTCATCTTCGCGCTGTTTTCAAACTTCTCGTCCAGCAAAATATTCAGATGTCCAAAATCACTCATATGAACCTCCTCGTTAGAGAATAAATTTAATTGATTAATAATTTTCATATTAAAAAAACCGTTTAAAGAAAGTTGCGATACTGTCTCTTACATCTTCCCACAGGTTATCCGAGCGGCGTTTATGAAACGATTTGCCTTCATGATAACTTTGTCCGTAAAGGGTCAATCCTACTGCCGTGGCATAAATAGGACTTCTCACGGATTCAGTGAGTCCACCCAGGTACTTCGGAAGGCCGAGTTTGACCGGAAGTCCCCATAATTTTTCTGCCAGTTCTATGGTACCTTTTAACATGGCACCACCACCGGTAATCACCACACCGGCCGCCATCAGATTAAGCAAATCAGATTTTTCCATTTCCTGATAAGTCAAGCGCAGGATTTCCTCCATGCGGGGTTCTATAATATCCACCAATACTGACCGCGATATCACACGAGGCGCCCGTCCGCCGACTCCCGGTACGGTAAGGGTTTCATTTTGTTTGATGAATTCCGCAATTGCGCAGCCATGGTCAATCTTGATGGTTTCCGCCTGCTCCGGCGGTGTGCGCAAACCGATGGCAATATCGTTAGTCACGTGTTGGCCACCCAGGGCCACCACTGAGGTGTGCCGGATGTGGCCCTCGAAAAACATGGCAATGTCGGTTGTTCCGCCTCCCAGATCAACCAGGGCAATACCGAGATTCCGTTCATCATCATCCAATACGGCCAGACTGCTGGCGAGCGGTTCCAGAATAATCTCCTCTACCTGATAACCCGCCCGCTGTACGCTTTTAACGATATTTTGGGCAGAGGTCACTGCAGCGGTCACCAGATGGACTTCTACCTCCAACCGAACCCCGGAAAGTCCCACCGGATCAGGAATTCCATCCTGATCATCAACAATAAATTCCTGGGGAATAACATGGAGAATTTCCCGGTCGATGGGCAATGCCAGCGCTTTTGCCGCACTGATGGCCCGGTCCACATCCTCTTCGGTAATTTCATGATCATCACGGGAAACACCGACCACCCCTTTGCTGTTCAGACTGCGAATATGATCACCGGCAATACCCACAAAAACGCTATCCACATTTACCCCGGCCATCTGCTCTGCTTCACTTAAAGCCTGCTGAACCGATTGTACGGTTTGTTCGATATTGACCACCACACCTTTCCTCAACCCGTGGGACGGTGCACTACCGATTCCAACCACATTTAATCGGCCGCCGGGATCCTCCTTCACAATCACTGCACACACCTTGGTGGTGCCAATATCTAACCCGGTAAGTATTCGACCTTCCATTTTGACATCCTAATTTTTTCGCGTGATAAAAACTTTATTATTATAGGTTAAATCTATTCGCTTTATATCTTTTAGTTCATTCAGGACCTCGGCCCGTTTTATCAACTCTCCCAGTAAATAAAGCCTCTCATATATCTGGGATTCACCCAGTTCAACCCTGGCACTTCCCCGGATCAGAAAGAGTTCGGCCGGTTCATTTTTGGACAAATGAATCTCGGAGATAAATTGAAAAATACCCGGATTTACTTCGGTGATGAATTCAATCAGTTTCAACGCTTTGAACAAGGGACTCCGGTCTTTTAACAGTTCATTTACAGTAAAACCGGTAATCAAGGGAAGATTCTGCAATTGCATCCCTTCTTTCTGAAGCAATATTATACCCTCCGGATCCACCATATAAATTTTCTGATCCACCAGATAGGCGACCGGTTGTCTCTCCTGCACTGAAATGATTAGCGTCGAAGGAATCGACCGCCCGATACTCACCCCTTCCAAATAAGGATTCTCAAGAATTTTCTTGATAACGACCTCCCTGGAAACCTGAAATAATTTGACTCCCGTCTTTATGCCGGCCAACCGGATAATATCCTGTTCGCCCAAATAGTAGTTATTCTCAACCTTGATTTCTTTCAATAGGAACATCTGACTATCGGTAATCATATACTTGGTGAAACGGAAAAAACCATAGGCACACATCACAATCACAACCAGCGCCAAAACAGAGGCGAGCGAAGGGAAAGGTGCTTTTTCCGGCTTTGTCCGGGGGACCAGTTTGTATTGTCTATTCATGGGGATTTCTCACTTTTGCTTCCTCTTCCGGAGAAAACCCAATCAATTTCACTTCCAGTTCCAGCCACACCTTAAATTTCAGGAATACCCTTTCCTGCACCTCAGCGATCAGATGATAAATATCCATAGCAGTAGCATCCTGATAGTTGACGATAAAATTGGCATGTTTTTCCGAAACCATTGCCCCGCCAATACGCAATCCTTTGCATCCGGTTTGCTCGATTAAGGCTCCAGCGTAGTTTCCCGGAGGACGTTTAAACACACTGCCGCAAGAACCATAATCCAGCGGTTGTTTATCTGCCCGACGCTGCAGATAGGATTCTTTTGATTTTTGCAATTCCGCCCTGGATCCATCCAAAAGTTCCAGCTGACAGCCAAGCATTATTTTATCCTGCAGATTGGTCGCCTGGCGATAGCCAAATCCGGCCTCGTCCTTTATTATTTTCATTGTATTGCCCTGGTAAGACATGGCATCCACCCAAAGAACCCGGTCGCCAATTTCCCCAACAAATGCACCGGCATTCATGCGCAAGGCACCACCTACCATTCCCGGTATGCCCGCCATAAAATCCAGACCGGCAAGATCGTGTTGCTCACAAAAATCGACCAGATCTGATACCAGCACCCCGGCACCAACGTATAATTTCTTTCCATCCAGCGAGAGTTCAGCGCAGCATTTTTCCAGATTGATCACGATCATATCCAGGTAACTATCATGTATCAGCACATTTGAACCTGTCCCCAGCAGGTAAACCGGGGTCTTCTCCCGGTAACAGGTTTTGACAATTTCTTCCAACACTTCTATTGATTCAGGCTGGCAAAAAGCCGCGGCGGGTCCACCAACCCGGTAGGTGGTATGGTTCCGCATCAGTTCATTATTTCGAACCTGCCCCGGAAACCTGTTCCACAATTCAATCGCAAATTCCTGTATTCGACTTTCTGCCATACTGATAACTTTAAACCTTTTTTAACTTCGGTGAATCTGCTGCGCTATATTTTTCTTTCAGCTTTTCTACCAGCTCATCACTCACCTTCCAGATATCCCCGGCACCAATGGTAATTACCAGATCGTTTGGTTTAAGTAACTCAAGCACATAAGAAGTAAGTTTAGTCTTTTCCGGCACGTAATGGACATCCCGGTGACCAAGTTCAATGGCCATGTCGGCGATCAGTTTACCATCAATTCCGGGAATAGGTTTTTCCCTGGCCGGGTAAACATCGGTCACAATTAATAGATCGGCCTGAAAAAAGGCGCGGGCAAATTCCCTGAAGAAATCACGTGTGCGGCTATAAAGGTGTGGTTGAAATATAGCGGCTATCCTCTTCTTTGGCCAGCCACCCCGGGCACCATTTAAGGTAGCGGAGATTTCCGTCGGATGATGAGCATAATCGTCCACTATCATGATATCATTCACGACTCCTTTCACTTCGAATCGTCTCCTGACACCGGTAAATTTCTCCAGACCGATCTTTATTTTTTCAAAGGGAATATCCAACTCCATCCCAACTGCAATTGCGGCAAGTGCATTCAGCACATTGTGCTCGCCGGGAATCTGGAGGGTGATTCTTCCCAATTTTTCATTCTTAAACTCCACTTCGAAACTGATCTCACCTGCTTTCTGCCTGATCCCAGTGGCCTGGAAATCTGCCTGTTTGTTAAAACCAAAACTAGTCAGACTTCGCTGAATCTGGCTAAGTACTTCCTGGACACCGGGATTATCCAGACAAACAATCGCCCGCCCATAAAACGGTACTTTGTTGACAAACTCAATAAATGAATTATGCAGATCTTCAATGCCATCGTACGAATCCAGATGATCCGCTTCGATATTGGTGATGACGGCAATGGTGGGAATTAATTTCAGGAACGATTTGTCAAATTCATCCGCTTCCGCCACCAGAAATTCACTACCACCCAATTTTGCATTGGTGTCCAACGCCCTGACCCGGCCGCCAATGATGAGCGTCGGATCGAGGCCACCTGCAGTAAGTACCGCCCCTACCAGCGAGGTGGTGGTCGTTTTACCATGGGTCCCGGCGATGGCAATCCCGAATTTCAAACGCATCAGCTCTGCCAGCATTTCTGCCCGTTTAATCACCGGAATCTTTCGCCGTATGGCTTCCTGAACTTCCGGATTATCCGGGGTGACAGCCGAGGAATAAACCAGCACATCGGCTTTTTTGGCATTTTCCGGAGAGTGGCCGGGATAAATTTTTGCTCCGATTTTCTCCAGATGCTCGGTTACCTCGGTGAGGCTGCGATCCGAACCGGTTACTTTGTAACCCAGATTGATGAGTACTTCCGCAATACCGCTCATGCCAATACCACCAATTCCGACAAAGTGAATGTTTTTGATTTTACCGAGCCGGATGTTCATCATTTCCTTCCATAAGCTGTAAAATTTCAGTTACCACTTTTTGAGCCGCCTCCGGTTGTCGTATTTTCTGCCAACTTTCAGACATTTGTTTATGCAGTTGCGGTTTATCCAATAGGGTCTTTAAAGCAATTACCATATCATCCTTAAAATCATCACCCTCCCGGACCACCATCGCTGCACCTGCCTGCTCAATGGCCACGGCATTTTTTTCCTGATGATTGGCTGCGGCATGCGGATAGGGCACCAGAATGCAGGGTTTACCGGCCAGAGCAAGCTCGGCCAAGGTTATCGCCCCGGCCCGACTGATGATAATATCCGCCGCCGAATATGCCAGATCCATTTTTTCGATATAGGCTTTAAGCAAGATGTTTTTGTTTTGGCCAATTTCCGATTGGCGGTAAGCCTCGAAATTTTTCTTGCCGGTCTGCCAGAGGATCTGAATCTGGTAATCTTTAATAAACTCATCAGCAATTTGGGCTATCACCTGATTAACCGCTTCCGCACCCTGGCTACCACCGAAAATGAAAACAACCGGCCGATCCGGATCAAATTGCCAGGTTTGCACAGCCTGCGCTTTATCCACCAGATTAAAAGAACTCCGAACTGGATTCCCGGTGATGACAACTTTCCCTTTTGACTTTTTCAAATGTTGGTCGACACCGGCATACGGTAAACAGATAACATCCACATGCCTGGCCAACAACCGGGTAGTGATACCCGGATAACTGTCCTGTTCCTGGATCAGGGTCGGATAACCAAATTTTGCCGCCATATACAGCACTGGACCACTCACATAACCGCCGGTCCCTACCACCACATCCGGTTTAAATCTCAAAAGAATGATAGTACTTTGGATAAGACTGATAAACAATTTCAGAAAGAACAGAAAATTCTGAAGGGTGAAATAACGCTGGAATCCGGAGATCCAGATTATCTTAAAAGCAATGGACTGACCCGGCAGAATTTCCTTTTCAATCCCGCGGTATCCCCCGATATAAAGGATATCAAAATTTCCCGTCTTTTTCAGAGCTTCGATAGTCGCCAAAGCCGGATAAACATGGCCACCGGTACCTCCACCGGCAAAAATTATTTTAGATAAAGAGGTACTCATCTGACATACCGTAATTTACGGTTCTTGAAATTCTCCACCGCCCGATTGGCAAAGTGATAATTACTGGTTCGTACGGTTGAGTTTACATTATTTGAGATATTGAGTAACAGTCCGACGCAAATACTGGATATCAACATGGAACTTCCCCCATAACTGATAAAAGGTAGTGGAAGACCGGTGGGAGGGGCCAGATGGGTTGCCACCATCATATTGATCAGCGCATAAAAAACCAGATTAGCAGTTAATCCGAATGCCAGATAGCGGGTAAATTTATCCGGTGCCTTTCGGGTAAGAGCCAGTCCCCGCATCATCAGGATAAGGAAAAGACTTAAAACAAACACCGTTCCCAGCAGGCCCCATTCCTCACCGATAATGGAATAGATAAAATCTGTGTGCGCTTCCGGCAAAAAGAATAATTTTTGATTACTCTGGGCAAATCCCACCCCGGTTACACCCCCTGCCCCGAGGCTTATCAGGGATTGTAGTATCTGATAGCCTTTGCCCAGCCCATCCTGTTCGGGATGTAAAAAGGCAATAATCCGATCAAATTTATAGGCCGAAATTTTTATCAGGAATGCCGCAGCCGGGGCAATTAACAGAAAACTATAAACAAAATAGCGGACCGGTATCGGTGAAATAAACAAAATTACCAGGCCGATTAGCACTAACATAAATGCCGAGCTGAAATCCGGTTGGATCACAATTAGGAAGGCAAACAACAGGATATAGAACAGATGAGGAATGAATCCCTCTTTGAAACTTTCCAGAAATTGTTCCTTGCGGCTTAACGAATCCGCCAGGAAAATGATGAGGGATAACCGGGCAATATCACTTACCTGAATATTTAAAAATCCCAGAGGAATCCAGCGACCTCCACTTTTCAGATTCAGATACATCAATAGAATCAGACTGAAAAAAATAAGCACCCAGGTTTTTTTCTGTAATTTTTCGTAAGGGAACTTATAGGTCACCAGAATCAGGATAATTCCCAGAAATACCCAGAGCAGTTGCCGCTTTAAATAATAAAGATGATCGTGCCGGAATTTATCCGCATAAAAGGCACTGGCACTGTATACCATGATTATACCAAAGGCCATCAATCCCAAAACGGTATAAAAAATCCAGCGATCTATTTGATTTTCTTTCATGCTTTAAGACTCTTTACAATCTGTTTAAATTTTTCTCCTCGGTCTTCATAATCCCGAAACATATCAAAACTGGAGCAGGCCGGAGATAGCAAGACAATGTCACCTTTGCCAGCGTGCTGATAAGCCGCATTCACCGCTTCCACCAGGGAATTCACTCTGGATGAGGGAATAACATTTTTCCAGCTTTTTTCCATTTTTTCCGCGGCATTGCCCAGAAGCACCGCATGCTTCACTTTAGCGGCCAGAAGATCATTGATTTTATCATATGAGCCACCTTTGTCCTTCCCCCCGGCGATCAGAATTATCTTTTCTTGGAAACTCTGTAAGGCAAATGCCAGAGAATCGACCGTGGTAGCCTTCGAATCATTTATAAACCTTACTCCCTGAATTTCCCGCACAAACTCAAGCCGATGCTCAATCCCCGGAAAAGCAGCGATTTCGCTGGCAATCACTTCCGGAGAAATTTTAGCGATGGTTCCCAGCAGCGTGGCGACAGTCATATTATATTGGTTGTGTGGACCCAGTAATTTATATTCGGAAATCGGTACCGCTTCGGATTTATTATCCAGATTGATAAAAACAGTATCATCTTTCCAATAAGCACCTTCCTGGTCATGAGCTTGGCGACTGAAAACCATTTTATGACAATTATTATTTTGCAGAGATTTTGAAAGGAATTCATCATCTTTGTTGTAGATAATAATATCTTCAGCCTCGAGATTTTTAAGAATGTTGAGTTTGGCCTCAGCATAGGCAGTGAAATTTGGGTAACGATCCAGGTGATTAGGGGTCAAGTTCATAAACACCACTGTCCGGGGATGGAAGCTGACAATGGTCTCCAGCTGAAAACTGCTTATTTCCAGGATCGCAAAGCCATTTGGGGTAGAATGAAGCACATAATCGGTGAAGGGACTTCCGATATTTCCTGCAACAATTGTATTGGGATAGTTCTTCTTAAAGATCTCTCCGGTGAGCGTGGTGGTGGTAGTTTTCCCATTCGAACCGGTAATGGCAATAATCGGACTCGAGCAAAACCAGGAGGCCACTTCTATTTCACCAACAATCGGAATATTTTTATCCTGAGCTTTTTCCAAGACAGGGATGGTTAAGGGAATTCCCGGGCTGATGCAAATTAAATCGAATCCCAGTATTTTATCCGGGTGTTTTCCGGTAACCACTTCTATATTCTTCTCCGATAATTTTTTATAAGGTAGATCCAAAAGGTCTGCCGATTTTATATCGCTAAGTAAAACGGATGCACCAGCTTCTGCCATTAAGACCGATACGGCAACACCACTCCGGGCGGCTCCCAATACTGCCACACGGGCACCGGCCAGTTGTTCCACATTATTTTTTAGATTTGAAGTTATGCTTATCATTTTTCTGCTTTGTTTAGCGCACCTTAAAGGTGGTAAGGCTTAACAGAGTCAATAAAATCCCCAGAATCCAGAAACGCGTCACTACCTTGGATTCATGCCAGCCTTTGAGTTCAAAATGATGATGGAGCGGCGCCATTTTAAAAATCCGCCGTCCTTTCCCATATTTCTTTTTGGTGTATTTAAAATAGCTGGTCTGAATGATGACCGAAACAGCTTCGGCGACGAATACACCACCGATCAGCACTAAAAGTATCTCTTTCTTTAAAAGCACTGCCAGGGTGCCGAGGGTACTTCCAAGGGCCAGGGCTCCGGTATCCCCCATAAAAACCTCCGCCGGGTAAGCGTTATACCAGAGAAATCCCATGGCCGCACCCACGATGGCAAAACAATAAACCGTTAATTCTCCTGATCCCGGTAAATAGATAATATTCAGATAATCGCTAAAATTTATATTTCCGGTCACATAGCTCATGCCGGCAAATGCCAGTATGGCAACAGCCATGAGACCGGTGGCCAGACCATCCAACCCATCGGTGAGATTCACCGCATTTGAGGTACCGGTGATAACAAAGACTACGAATGGTATATAGAACCACCAGAAATCGATTTCCAGATTTTTAAAGAAAGGGGCGCTGGTGTTGGAGTTGATCCCGATTGAAACATAGTCCGGATTAAAAAAGATCATGCTGCCAATGAAGAGTCCCAGAATAATTTGCCCGACCAGTTTATACCGACCCACCAATCCTTTTTTCACTTTTTTGACCGACTTCAAATAATCATCAATAAAACCAACCAGTCCCATCCACAGGGTTGCAATAAAGGTTAACTGAATATAAAAATTGCTAATTTTTGCCCAGAGCAGAACACCCAGAACAATCCCGGCCAAAATGATTACTCCGCCCATGGTTGGTGTGCCCGCCTTTTGCTGATGACTGGAAGGTCCGTCTTCCCGGATCTCTTCACCAATCTGCTTTGCTTTTAAAATCCTGATAATTTTCGGCCCGATAAACAGGCTGAACAACAGAGCGGTGATCGCCGCCAGAGCAGCCCGGACGGTTATATACCGGAACAGATTAAATCCGAAGAAAATGTCCTTAAATTGATAGAGAAAATCTGCAAGCATAGTTATCTCCCTATTCCTAAATAACTCAACACCTTTTCCATGGTCATCCCCCGCGAACCTTTGATCAGCACCACATCACCCTGTTTCAGTTGCTTCCTGAGTGTTTCTGCTATATCCTGATGGGTGCCAAACCAAATTGCTTCTCCCACCGGAGAGCCATTTTTTCCGGCATTTTCTATCAGAATCTGGCAATAGGGGCCGTATCCGTAAACGAAATCTACCGGGTGGTTTAACAGGTATTTTCCAATCTGACTATGCAAATCCTGACTCTGATCTCCCAGTTCCAGCATATCGCCAACAATTAAAAATTTTCTTGCACCGGAGTTAGCTCTAAATTCTGAGAGGTAATCAATTGCTGCTTCTAAGGATTGAGGATTAGAATTATAGGCATCATTGATAAAAATTATGCCACCATCCTCGAAAATTTCCATCCGCTGGTTTGAATCAATTTTCTTCTCCAGGCCTTTCTTCACCAGCTCCGGAGAGATTCCCAAATGCAAGGAAATGGCAGCTGCGAGAAGAGCGTTCATCAGCTGGTGATGCCCTGGTACTTTAAGCTGGATCTCAGGGCCATGATTGACCCTGAATAAAATACAGCCGAACCGATCGACTCCGGTTAATTCTGCGAAGTATTCCGCATTCTCTGATAATCCCACCCTTTTAACAGAAATACCCTTTCGCTGGCAGTTTCGTAAGTACGGATCTTCCATATTCAAAAAAATGACTGATCCATTCTCAAGTTTATCGAAGAGTGTCTTTTTTTCAGCATAAATCGCTTCCCGGGAACCAAAGAATCCTATGTGTCCGGTTCCGATATTGGTAATAGTCGCAATAGTAGGTTGAACAATATTGGTAAGTTCTGCAATTTCTCCGGGGTGGTTTGTGCCCATCTCGATAACCGCGATTTCGGCATCCTTGGCAAGATTAAGCAGGGTAAGCGGGACACCGATAAAATTATTTCTGTTACCTTCGGTTTTTACTAGATGATAGCGCAATTGAAGAATAGCGGCCAGAAATTCCTTGGTGGTTGTTTTTCCCGAAGAACCGGTCAATCCGATAACCGGGATGTCAAAAAGCCTGCGGTACCATCCGGAAAATTCCATCAGGAATCGGGTGGTATCCATAACCTTCAGGAGAGGCATCCCCTTTTGCATATTCTCGATCGGACAATTTTGATCGATCACCAGCAACGAGGCCCCTTTTTCCAGCGCCTGATTGATATACTGATGTCCGTCAACCCGTTCTCCTTTTATGGCAATAAACGCATCTCCTTTTTCAATAGTCCGGGAATCGATGGAAAAATGCTTGACCATAAAAACCGCCGGGATATCCCTGGTCTCAACCACTGTCTCTGACTGACCGATAAACTTATTCAGATTGATCTGTTCCATATACTCAACTAATACCCGCTATCATTCATTTTTAATTCTTGCCCGAGGTTTTTAAGAACTCCTCGATAATTTTATGATCATCAAAAGGAATTCTGCGCTCGCCGATTTCCTGATAATTCTCATGCCCTTTTCCGGCAATCAGGACACTGTCTTTAGATCCCGCAAGTTGCAGGGCGGTTAATATTGCCTCTTTGCGATCGGGAATAATCCGGACCTTATCCCGGTCAGTTATGCCTGCAAGTATATCAGCAATGATCTGATCGGGATCTTCATTTCTGGGATTATCGTTGGTCAGGATAATGATATCCGCATATTCCCCGGCAGCTTTGCCCATTTCAGGACGTTTACCCTTATCCCGGGCACCACCCGCACCAAAAACCACGATCAGATTTTTTGGTTTAGTCCTCCAGATAGCCTGTAATATTCTTTTTAAAGCATCCGGAGTGTGGGCATAATCCAGATAGATACTGGTACCTTTAGAAGAATTATACCTTTCGCATCGGCCGGGAATATTTTTGACCTGATTTATGCCATCAATAATAAAATTTTCGTTGATGCCCAGACTCAGAGCTGCAGCAACTGCCGCCATAATATTGTAAATATTATATTCTCCGAGAAGCGATGTCTGTATATCTAATTCACCGGATGGGACAGCAATTTTAACCTGCATCCCTTTGGCATCCATATAGTGAGAAAGATGATACACCATGGCTGATTTATCACTGAAGGAAAAGGTAAAAACTTCGCCGGAGGTGGATTTCATTATTCGGCGGGAATAAGGATCATCCAGGTTCAATACCGCTTTCTGAAATTCCGAAAATTTTTCAAACAGTTTATACTTTGCCTTAAAATATTCCTCCATGGTCTTATGAAAATCGAGATGATCCCGTCCCAAATTTGTAAAAATACCAGCATCAAAATGAATACCATCCACCCGGTACAGGCTCAGGGCATGGGAGGACACTTCCATCACCACGCTTTTCAGATGATGATTCACCATGTGGGAAAAAAGTCTGATCAGATCCAGTGACTCCGGGGTGGTGCGTTCGGAACGCCGGAATTCCTCGCCATCGAAATAATCAACTGTGGTAATTAATCCCGGATGCCAATGCGCTTGTTTAAGGATCGAATAAAGCAAGTAGGCAGTAGTGGTTTTTCCATTGGTACCGGTGATGCCTACTATTTTCATTTTTTGATCCGGATAGTCAAAGAACACCCGGGCAATTTCCGGAAGTAAAGCCCGGGTATCCGGAACCTGCACAACAGTCGCTTCGGGAAATTGGATTTCATCCTCGACAAAAAATACCCTCGCCCCATTATCGTAAGCAGATTTGGCGAAAAGATGCCCGTCGACATTAAAACCGCGAATGGCAATAAAGGCGGCATCCTTTTGGATTTTCCGGGAATCATACTGGATATCATCAAAATAAATTTTACGGTCACCAGTTACCGACAGAACCGGAATCTTTTCCAACATCGCTTTAACAGACATCATGAGGGTTTACATATTAGTTTTATTGAAATATCTTTATTTATCTTAGCGCCCGGTTTGGGAATCTGATTGACCACCACCCCATTTCCCTCAATCAAAGGGTTTAATTTTAAATTAGATAATGAGCTTATTGCCTCTTTCATAGATAATCCAGTGAGTGAAGGCATTATCGAAATATTTTCCTCGGCAGATTTTCCCAGATAGAGCATCAAACCTGTTATTTTTTCATCTTCCACTAACTCTTTCTGCTTGATTACTATTGGCCCTGAGCCGGAGATTTTATAATCCATATTTGATTCTTCAAGTATTTTGCATGCCAGTTCCACATTTAAATTTTCAACATGAGGTAAAATATCCCCACTATTTTGATTTTGGCTTAAACTAAGTTGCGCCAGTTCAAGATTTTCCAAAGAGGCTAAACTGATGATGCGTCTGGCAATATTCTTAAATGCTGGTGCAGCAACGAGTCCGCCATAAAAATCACCCTGCGGTTGGCGAATCATTACCAGAAGTACGTATTGGGGATGTTCAGCCGGAAAGAATCCGATAAAAGAGGCAAGGTGCTTTTTTGAATTATAGGATTTCGTTTTCGGATCATACAATTGGGCGGTCCCGGTTTTTCCGGCCACCTGAATCCCTTCAATATTGGCCGCTTTGCCGGTGCCCTTCTCCACCACACCGCACAATATTTCCCTGATGACTGAGCTGGTTTCTTCTGAGAGAACATGCCGGACGACCGCGGACTTGTTTTGTTTCAGAATCGTATCATTCGGTCCCAAAATTTGTTTCATTAGATGAGGGGTATATAACTTACCGCCGTTAGCGACAACTGTATACGCATTTATCAACTGGATGGGTGTAACGCCAATTTCATAACCAATACTCATAAAAAAGTGGGTAAGTTTAGAAGCCTTATTCAACGGATGGAGAATTCCCTGACTTTCTCCCGGTAGATCGATCCCGGTTATCATACCAAAACCCAAATTCCGGATGTATTTATAAAAAAGTTCCGGTTTTACATCGGCGGCAATTTTCATGGTGCCGATATTACTGGAATTTTCGATGATCCTGCGTGGTGTTAACCAGCCATAGCCCTTGTGATCAACAACTTTGCTTCCATACAACCGGTACGAACCATTCTCGCAGAAATAGATATCCTTATCAATATTAAGATGAATTCTCTCCAAGGCAGTAGCCAGCATAGCTATTTTAAATGTGGAACCCGGCTCAACAATATCGGTAACAGCCCGGTTTTTCCGGTCGACTGTATCATATCTATTTGCTTCATTAGCATCAAACTGGGGATAATTAGAAAGCGCTAAAATTTCTCCGGAATTGGGATCCATCAGAATCGCTACACCTTCGGTGGCTTTGGCATTTTCTACAGCGCTTCGCAACCCATCCTCAACAATAGTCTGATATTCCATATCCAGAGAGAGATAAATGTCAAATCCATCAATCGGATCCTGGCCCGGAAAATCCAGATTTGGTAACTGGTTGCCCAGTGCATCCCGCTGGTAAATCTTCCAGCCGGACTTTCCCTGCAAGAATTGATTATACTGGTACTCTATCCCACCCAGAGCATGGTTATCGAGATCACAAAATCCAATCACCTGTGCCGCATTTCTGCTGTATGGGTAAGTGCGGAGAAATCGTTTCTCCAAAACCAAACCGGGTTCATTTATTTTATGCAGAACTTCCGCGTCTTCCGGCTGCACCTTATGAGCCAGATATACAAAATTTAAACCCGATTTTAGTTTTCTCTGGATAATTGAACGGGATTGACCGGGAAGGCGAGATAAGGCATCAATTAATTTTGATTTACCCTGTACCTGGTTTTTGACCACTCCTACAGAATATTGTATAACATCCTTGGCCAGGGGACGACCCGCCCGGTCAAAAATGGTACCTCGCCTGGCCTGGAGGATATGCCGGTTCTCAATATTCTTTAGGGCTTTCTCTTCATATTCGTCATGCATTATAACCTGGACGGTAAACAACCGATAGACCACCAGACCAAAACAGATTACCACAAAGAGAGTAATAAGAATCAAACGGAAGTTTGAACCAGCGCTGGATGGTCGTGACGGCGTCAATAAATTATGGTATTTGTTTATCTTTTTCTTCATAGAGCACATACTGTTTTTTATCTACAATAAGTTTTTGACCTGCATTTACTGAGGTAACAAGTCCAAGTTTTTTCTCCGCTTTTTCCGGAACTGTTTTCAGCAATTCATTCCTGGTGGTTTCCAGCCGGGCTTTTTCGTTATTCAAAACCAGAATTTCTTCTGAGAGCCTGTCTATTTGAGTGAGAACGGAACGAAACATGACATTTTTCCACTGAAAAAAAATGAAGAAACCGGTAAGAAAAAGTAAAATGATGAAAATGCTAAAAGCAGATAGAAAATTGGTAACCACATTCGTGGCACCTTTTTTCATATGATAGATTGTTTTTCCTTTCGGCTTCCGTTTCTGTATCATTTAACCAGGTCCTTGAACTCAACAATTTTTTCCGCCACCCGCATTCTGGCGCTCCTGGCCCTTGGATTATCCACAATTTCTGCTGCTGATGGCTGAATGGGTTTTTTGGTGAGAATCTTCATTTCTTTTTCTTTATCACAAAGGCACTGGGGAAAATCCGGAGGACAGATACAATCCAGTTCTTTGTAGCGAAAAAACTCTTTTACAATCCGGTCTTCTAAGGAATGATAGCTTATCACGACAATTCGCCCATTGATCCGCAAAGAATCAAACGCTTTGTTTAAGGCTGTTTTCAGTCTTTCCAATTCCTGATTCACTTCTATCCGGATTGCCTGGAAAATCCGAGCCAGAGTTTTGTTCCGAAATCTATCCGGGGTCACCGAGGAAATGATATCTTTCAACTCTCCGGTAGTGTTGATGTTTTTTGCAGATCGTGCTTTAACAACCTGGCGGGCAATTTTTCGCCAGTACCTTTCTTCGCCAAAGGTTCTGAAGATTTCACCTAATTTTTCTTCGACATAAGTGTTGACGACATCGGATGCCGAAAATCGCTGTTGTTTATTAAACCTCATATCCAGTGGCCCATTTTCACTAAAGGAAAAACCTTTCTCTTCCCTATCGATCTGATAGGAGGAAATTCCCAGATCAAACAAAAATCCATTCGCAGGTAATAATTTTTCCTGCATAAGTACAATATCCAGTTGATCAAAGAATGCCCTTTTAATTATTTTATTAGAAAAACTAGCCAACCTTTCGCCTGCCTGCTTAATAGCATCTATGTCAGCATCGAGACAGAGTAGCGTTCCTTTCCCATTCAATTTTTCTAAGATGAGTTCAGAATGACCGCCACCACCGACTGTACAATCCACATAAATACCCTCAGGGTCCCATACTAAATAATCAACCGCTTCCCCAGCCAAAACCGGGATGTGATAAAATTCCTGCGCCATATAAAAAGCCGATATAATTAAAAATCCAGGAAATTCGAGAGCTCTTGATACTTGGTTTCTGCTTTCTGGAGATATTTATTAAGCTCTTCGGGATTCCAAATTTCAATTTTCTTTCCGGTACCCAGCACAACCACATCTTTTTCCAGATTGGCGTACTGGATAAGCTCTGCAGGAATGTTAATGCGACCTTGTTTATCTACTTTTTGGTGTGAGGCGTGAAAATTAATTCGGCGATTAAGGATGCGACGCTGCTCTCCGTCTTCAACATTTTGCTCTAATTCCACAATTTTACGGCGCCATTCCCCGATAGGAAACATTGCGACATACTTTTCAGTCCCCCGAGTGAGAATAAAAATTTGATTCCCTTCAGCCAAAGCGTCGGTCATCTCACGGAACCGGGCGGGCATATTCACCCTGCCCTTCGCATCCAAAACATTCCTATATCGTCCGAAATATTCTTCCATGCAATCCATTGATGATTTTAGTGAAATTCGATGGAATTTGCCCCATTTTCAACCACACACCATATATTAAGAAATTTTTTAAAAAATGCAAGTATTAAGTTTAATTTTTTGATTTTTTCTATTTGAGAATAAATCTGATTTCAATTCAGCATTATCTGGGGAGGAAAATTATCTGAGGATAAACTATAGAGGAGGTTTGATAACCTAAACAAATTATAGTTGAGAAATTTTCAAAGGAGCAGGAAATAGCAAAAAAATAATACAAAGCCAATAAGGATTAGCAAATCAACATGGCATCACCATAACTAAAAAAGCGATACTTTTCCTTTATGGCAAGTTCATAAGCCTCCCTCATCAATTTCATTCCGGCAAAAGCACTCACCATCATTAATAAAGTAGAACCTGGAAGATGAAAATTAGTCAAGAGTTTGTTGATCGCTTTAAAATCATAGGGAGGATAAATATACTTATCTGTCCAGCCCCGGGCGGGCCGCACGAACCCGCGCTGATCGGCTACACTTTCCAGTGCCCGTACCACAGTCGTGCCAACGGCAATAACATTTCCACCCCTTTGCGGCACCATATTAATCAATGAGGCAGCATGAGCATCAATCTCATAATACTCCGAATCCATTTTATGCCGGGTGATATCTTCCACCTGTACCGGTCGAAAAGTCCCCAAACCCACATGCAATGTAATTTTGGCGATTTTTATTCCATCTGATTGTAATTTATCAATGAGTTTTTGGGTAAAATGCAGGCCAGCAGTCGGAGCTGCCACGGCACCGTGTTTATCGGCATAAACCGTTTGGTAATATTCCTTATCCAGATTTTCCGGTTTCCTCTTTATATAAGGCGGTAAAGGGGTATTTCCCAATCCTTCCAGCACACTGAAAAAATTACCGTTGGAATTAAACTCAACCACTCTTCCGCCAGACAGAGTATTATCTACAATGTCGCAGGAAAGATCGTCACCAAATATTATTTTATTACCGATTCGAACTTTTCTAGCAGGTTTAACCAGAACCTCCCAGAGTTTTCCCTCGAGATTACGAAGCAGAAATATTTCCACCTGTGCCCCGGTTCGATCTTTTCTCCCCATCAGTCTGGCTGGAAATACCCTGGTATCATTTAATACCAGGCAATCATCCGGTGCAAGATATTCTGAAATATCCCGAAATTGTCGATGGCTTATTTTACCCGACTCACGGTCAGCGACCATTAAACGGCAAGTATCTCTTTTTTCTAGAGGATACTGAGCAATGAGTTTTTCGGGCAGATCATATATAAAATCATCTAATTTATATTTAAGACCATCGATATGCTCAAAATAGTTTTTCCTGGAATCCATAATTATTAAATGTATAGTTAAAATGCTCAAACGCCAGTTGAGTAGCTACCCTACCCCTGGGTGTTCTTTTAATAAAACCTTCCTGAATTAAAAATGGTTCATATAATTCTTCAATTGTTTCACTTTCCTCTGCCACCGCAACCGCAATAGTATTCAATCCTACCGGGCCTCCATTATATTTCTCAATAATGGTTTTGATGATACGTTTATCCATATCATCCAGCCCACGCTCATCCACTTCCAGCATTTTCAGGCTATTGTCTGCTACCTCTTTGGTGATATTCCCATCGGCACGGACCTGAGCAAAATCGCGTGTTCTCCTTAATAACCGATTGGCTATTCTGGGGGTTCCCCGGGACCGTCGGGCAATTTCAAATGCGCCTTCATCATCAATTTTAACATCCAGAATTTTAGCAGATCGCAAAATAATACTTTTCAGGTTATCCGAGTTATAATAATCAAGTCGTGACACTACTCCAAATCTGGCCCGCATTGGTGAAGTCAACAAACCAGCCCGGGTGGTGGCACCAATCAAAGTAAATTGTGGTAGATCAATCTGGATGCTGCGGGCATTTGGTCCCCGGTCAATCATGATGTCCAGTTTAAAATCTTCCATGGCAGAATACAGATATTCCTCCACGACATTATTCAGACGATGAATCTCATCAATAAAAATAACATCGTACTCCTTTAAATTGGTAAGTAGTCCGGCAAGATCCCCTGCCTTATCGAGCACCGGACCGGAAGTGGTTTTAATATCCACCGATAGTTCATTAGCGATGATATGAGCCAGTGTGGTTTTTCCCAATCCGGGCGGACCATAGAGTAATACATGATCCAGAGCCTCCGAGCGTTGCTTGGCTGCTTCAATGTAAATGCTTAAATTTTCTTTGACTTTATCCTGTCCCACAAAATCTTTCAAATTTCGGGGACGCAGTGAAATATCAAATTCCTGATCTTCACTTAAAGGGCGAGGACTTATAACGTCTCGTTCCATATGCTAGACTTCCTTCAATGCCGTTTTTACCAGCTCTTCAACCGAAAGATCCGCAGAATTATTCTGGATCACTTTATGAATCGCCTTCCGGGCATCCTGCTGTTTATAGCCAAGCGCAAGCAGGGCAAGGAATGCTTCATTTACCTTATCACCTTCCCGGCTGGGTAACTTCGGAAATTCCTTGGAGATTCCAGGCTCCAGACCGGCAGCCACCTTTTCTTTCAGTTCCAGGACAACCCGTTGCGCGGTCTTTTTCCCGACACCGGGAATTTGAGTTAACTGCATAAAATCCTCTATGGCAATCGCCTCAACCAGCTCCTGCACACTGAGCCCGGATAATATAGTAATTGCTAATTTTGGGCCTATGCCGCTGATACTCATCAACATTCTAAAAATATTTCTTTCGTCATCCGTGGTAAATCCAAATAACTGAAGCGCGTCTTCCCGGACGTGTAAATACGTTAGTAATGCGATTTCTTCATTTTTATCATTTAAAGATTCATAGGTATTTAGACTGATAAAAACACCAAGTCCCACTCCATGACAATCTACCACACAATAAGTAGGAGATTTTTTAATCAGTTTTCCCTGAATCTGCTCAATCATACCGGAATTTGCATATTAGTAATTTCCAAACAAGGCTAATATACGGGATAAATACACGAAAGCAACAAACTGTTATATTTTTCAACTATTTTATAATTTTCCCAGCAAAATAACACGCCATGGACTGAACCTCTACAAACAGATTTAAGCCCTCTCCCTGATTTGCTGAAATTTCAAACGGTGATGATGGCACAACGCGACTGCCAATGCATCTGCAGCATCCTCAGGAGTCGGTTTTTCAGGCATTTTAAGTATATTTTTTACCATTGCCTGAACCTGGACCTTTGAAGCCGCTCCGGACCCGACTATGGACATCTTGACTTCCCGGGGGGTATATTCGAATACCGGAATGTTGTTTACCGCAGCGGCTAGCATGGCCACACCCCGTGCGTGTCCCATAATAATTGCCGTTTTTTTATTCTGGTGATAAAATATATCTTCCACCGAACAAAAGTCCGGCTGAAATTCCTGAATAATTTGATTTACTGCTTGATGAATTGATTTAAGTTTTTGACTGAATTTCAATTTTGAAGAGCTACGGATTCCTCCAAAAGCAAGACACCTGAGCCCACTTGATTCTATTTCAATAACACCATACCCGGTCGTGCTAATCCCGGGATCTATTCCAAGAATTCTCAAAAAAACATACCTTCATTATTGCATTTTTTCCATGATTTTTTCATCGATATCAAAATTGGCGAAGATATTCTGCACATCATCGTTGTCTTCCAGCGCATCCATTAACCGTAACATTTGTTCTGCCTGTTTACCCTCTAACTCAATCACATTCTGTGGGATCATAGCAATTTCAGCATTTTCGATGGCAATTCCACTGTCTTCCAGTGTGGATCGTACCTTATTCAGATCTTCAAACTGGGTGTAAACCTCGTAGTAATCGTCTTCTACTTTGAAGTCATCTGCACCGGCATCTATCGCCTTCAGCATCAATTCTTCTTCATCATAATTTTCTTTATCTATCCGAATAAGCCCTTTCTTTTCGAAAACCCAGCTCACACTTCCTGTTTCACCCAGATTTCCACCATACTTATTTAGAATATGTCTGATTTCAGCCACGGTTCGGTTGCGGTTATCGGTCGTGGTCAATATATACATGGCAATTCCACCGGGTCCATAACCTTCAAATGCCACATCTTCGTAAACCATGCCTGGTAATTCCCCGGTTCCTTTCAGAATTGCATTCTCAATGTTTTTCTGGGGCATATTTTGTGCCTTTGCATTTTGAACGGCAGTTCTCAAACGGGGATTGGCATCAAGGTCCCCGCCACCCACTCGGGCAGCAACGGTAATTTCTTTAATGAGCCGGGTGAAAATCCTTCCCCGCGCGGCATCCTGCCGTTCTTTTCTAAATTTTATGTTTGCCCATTTGGAATGACCTGACATAAAATGCCTCCAAAGACATATATGATGATATATAGTACTCAGTCAATATCTGGGGTTTCAACTTCGGTGGAGTCTGAAATCAGATTGATTTCAGGATGAGTCCATACTTTTGTTTTCACAATCCATGCTTTCGGATATCCCCGGGAACGTATAACCTCGCGGATGCTCTCCGCATCGTCACGAGTTTTAAAGTCTCCTACCCTCACTTTATAATAAGGTGAATCGAATTCCAGATAAAAGTTAATTTGTAAGTCGGAGAATTGTTCTTCGGCGATGAGCTTGGCTTTCGTGGCGCTTTCCAGATCTTTTGTTGAAATTAGTTGAATCCGGAATCCATCCACCAATTCGTTGATGGGAATTGTCGCTTTTTGTTCCGGGGGCAGATTTAACGGTGCAATGGTTTCCGAAGGTTTACTTTTCTTTTCAAATTTAATATCTTCATCATCTAACAAAAGCGGATCAAAGGATTCATTCAGTTCAATCTTCTCACCAGAAGGGGGTTGCTCACCGGTCTGTTTTTTTGTACCTGCACAACCAAATAAAAAAATCAAAAAGACAAGAAAAAAGATAGATTTTCGGAAATGTTGAATCATCAAAACCTCTAGCTGAAATTTAAAGCAATGGAAAATTAAAATTAATTGGCAGTTATTTCAAGCTAAATCTTTTTCGCTCCTTTTGAATATTTTATTGATTAAAAAAATTATTTTTTTCTTCTTCAATATGAAAAGCTCAATTTATAATCTATTTGTCCGCCAATGGTGAAAAAATCAATAATCATAACTTTATATATTCTAAGTGAAATTATCACGAATTTTAATCAGTACTACCAGTAAACCTCAGTTAACTATAATTGGCGAATTGTATATATTCTTAATAAATTATTTTAATATTTTTATGGAATTGTATTAATGTTTTCTTGGGCTTGTCTTTTGAGGTTTTTCTATTTTGAATTTTCTATTGTGGTTTACGATAAACATATAATCTTATTATATTAAATGATGGAGAGTATCCTATATCAAGAATCTCCAAGAATAAATCCAAATTGCTAATATAAAAAAGTCAAATGCGCTAAATATTCTTCTATGTCTAACTAACCTTTTTAAATTCGCTTCTGTAACATTAATATTTTCACTTGGCCGCCCCTTAAATAGATAAATTACAAACAATTGAAAAATAAATAGCAGAAGAAAAAAAATCCAAATAAATAACCAAAATATCGATAATTCCGCATATAAGTAAGCATAGTAGGTATATAGAGCAAATAACAAAATGTTAAAGACTCTCTTCTCAAGAACTTTTAGTATGGGGATATTAATAATTTTTTCTTCAAAATATTCTGCAAAAAGCAAATTGGCCATAAATCGCCATAAAACTAACAACAAAAATGAAACAAAAATTATTATGTGAAATAGTTTCATTATCGAAATAGTACCTTATACTAAACTATAATCTTTACTGAAGCCCTAAAGATAGTTTTAATCCTAAGCTGACCAATATATTAGTCTATCTATAAAACTTCTTGGAATATAAAGACTAGTTCAATCTCTATTGAATAGAGTGGCTAATCTTTGTATCCGAAGTAAGCATATGTTTTAATAATTTCATATTTCGCTACCATGGAATTTGTATATTCGCATAATCTTTTAGAAGCCGTTGTGCGGAGAATCTGATAATCTCTGCTAATTCTTGAGGCGAAAAAGGTGTTTTCATATATTCAAAAACCTCGGGTTCGACACCCTTATCCTTTAAATATTGTAAACCTTCCCTGCTTTTTCTGCAGCGCGGATTATGCCAAATGGTAACCTTGTCCATTTAAACTCCCTAATTTTGTAAAAATAGATACAATAATTTAAAACAAAAGTATAGATAATGTTCGGAAAAATATTTATTAAATTAACCTGGTTACCGCAATAATTAAAAGAAATTTTAATATGGCTATCCGCAATTCAAATGAGGAATTATTTATTCAGCTCCTGGGAACAGGAACTTTATTATCAAATGAAAATCACTCTTGCGCCTCAACCCTGCTCCGGTATAAATCTGTCAACATCCTGGTCGATATCGGTCCCGGGACGTTTGAAAAGCTAAAACTGGTCAAGGTTATGCCGGAAGATTTGAATTATATCTTTGTGACTCATTTCCATCCCGATCATATTTCTGATCTGGTCCCTTTCCTGCTCTATTATTATTTAAAATCACCCGATAATTCTGAAGAAGAATTACAGATCTCGGGTCCTCCGGGATTGAAAAACTTTATACTAAAAATGAGGCATGCCTACGGAGATTGGTTGGATCCGTATAAACGGACATTCAAGATCCGAGAGCTTGTTCAACCGACTTATAAATTTCCCGAATTTCAGTTGTCCTGGGAAAAGGTTGTTCACAATACCGAAAGCATCGGCTTCCGATTTGTCTTCGATGAAAAAGTTATTGTATTTTCAGGTGACAGTGAGTATTGCCCGGCTTTAGTAAATTTATGCAGGAATTCCACTTTAGCATTCCTGGAATGCTCATTTCCAGATCAAAATCCTATGAGCGGACACCTTACCCCCAGTAGTGTGGCAAAAATTGCCAAACAAGCCAAAGTAAAAGAGGTAATGTTGACCCATCTATACCCCGAAACCTTTAAGGTGGAACCAGTCCAGCAAATAAAAAAAGAATTTAAAGGAACAGTCGAGATTGGTCACGATTTGCAAATCATTTACCTAAAATAATAGTTGCCAGACAGCAAAACATAGTCATAGATTCAAAAACGACTAATTCATAAAACATGGAAATTTATTGATCGAAAGAAAAATAGCTTGACTAAATATTCCGGGTTCTTTATGTTTAATCAATTTACAGCAAGACACTAATAATTTGACTTCGTCTGGACTATCTCAATAATCTATCGGAAGTGAATCATATTTGAATTATCCTATCGTTTTTGCACATAGAGGGGCGCATACTTTTGCTCCGGAAAACTCAATTCCGGCATTCGAAAAAGCAATTGAATTAGGTTGCGATGGTATAGAACTGGATGTCCGGTTAGCTACCAGCGGAGAAATTTTTGTATTTCACGACCGTAATACCTTTCGTATGACCAGCTTTCACTCAAGTGTCTCCCGACTGGATTATTCCACTCTAAAAGGAATGCGTCTGTTTGAACCGCTAAAACAAGAAGCAAAAATTCCCTTATTGGAAGAAGTCCTGGACCTGGCGGGAAAAAAAGTACTGATAAATTTAGACGTAAAAAAAGAGATATTCAGTAAAAATGCTTTAGAAGAAAAGCTTCTAAATATCCTGAAAGATTTTGGACTACGGGAAAATATTATTATTTCTTCATTTAATCCTTGGGTTTTGAAAAAAATAGCTTTGCTGGATCCAGACTTTCACCTGGGATTCATATTTCACAACCGATCCAGCATGATGGTGCTGAATGGCCAACCCGTGAGATCGCTGCATGCCCGATATCGGATATTAAGCAATAGATATATCCGGAAACTCTACCAGAGAAGCGGGAAGATCTATGCCTGGACAGTTGATAAACGGGAGGAAATGATCGAGTTAATCGAAAAAGGAATTGACGGGATCATTACCAATAAACCGGAAATTTTTATGGAACTGAAGAAATCCATATTGTCCGGAAATGAAGTCTTCAAGAAAGCTATTCCCACATCTCCTACCCTGAATTCCTGAAATCAGATGGATAAAAATTTACTACAAATTTCAGTTGACGACCAGAAATGTGACCTGTG
Source organism: uncultured Calditrichaceae bacterium (assembly GCA_964452045.1). Classification (GTDB taxonomy): domain Bacteria; phylum Calditrichota; class Calditrichia; order RBG-13-44-9; family RBG-13-44-9; genus CAYVKM01. The sequence goes on along the minus strand of CAYVKM010000004.1, from coordinate 39,355 downwards.
TGGTACCTGCGTGGGTGTTTGCCCGGAAAATGTTATGGGTATGTCTATCAGCAAATTATCTATTGATCATGAGGGATGTACCCGCTGCAGCAAATGTATCTGGGTTTGTCCGGTACGGGCACTCTCAATGCAAGGAAAAATCATTAAATCTTTAGCTACATCCGGAATTAAAAATCTGACTTAATGACATTACCGGATACGTATTTCTGAATCTACGCAATTATCCTCTTTACTTTTTCAAATCCAAATAGTACAATTGAACACATAGTTTTGATAAATAAAAGTGAATCTTACTTTTTAACATAGAACTCATATCTGTGATATGAAGGATCTTGCCAGTCAAATCAAGCAACAAATATTGTCCACCGGTTTTGATGCGGTAGGAATCACCACTGCTGAACCTCTGACAAAAGGAGGAGCCGATCTGAAAAGTTTTATCCGGCAAAATTTTCACGGTACCATGTCTTGGCTTTCCGATACACATAAACAGAAGTCAGATCCAAACTCGTTCTTTAAAGAAGCTAAATCGATTATTATTGCGGCACAAAATTATTATCAGAAAAAGGATAAAATCCGTTTTCAGGAAGATTCTGGCAACATTTCCATATATGCCCGGGGACGGGATTATCACAAAGTTTTGCGAAATAAATTTAAAAAGGTTCTAAACTGGTTGATTTCGGTTGAGCCTGGAACTAATGGCAGAATATTTGTGGATTCTTTTCCGATCATGGAAAAACCGCTCGCCATGCGGGCAGGTCTGGGATGGATTGCCAAAAACACAACATTAATTCTTAAAGCAAAAGGATCATTTTTTTTTCTGGGTGGGATTATCACAAACCTACCCCTTCCTCCTGACGAACCAATTACCGTTGATTTCTGCGGTGAATGTCACAAATGCCAGGATGCCTGCCCAACCAACGCTTTTCCCGAACCTTTCCGGTTGGATGCCCGGCGATGTATTTCATATCTCACTATTGAACACAAAGGAACTATTGACCAAGGTTTCGCCAAACAAATGGATAATTACATTTTTGGATGTGATATCTGTCAGGCAGTTTGCCCGTGGAACATCAGGTTTGCCCGGGATACCCGGGAAAAGGATTTTCAATCCCGATATAAACCGGCTGATTTACTGCTCACCAAACTGGAGAATTTATCCCAAACGGATTATGAAAAAATGTTTGAGGGTACACCGGTGAGACGATTAGGATATGATAGATTTAAGAGAAATGTCCGGGTTGCCAAGAAGAATTTGAAAGGAGATTAAAACGGAGACAGGCTGGTAGATTGACTTAATTCAGCTTTGGCCCTTTGATTCGCATATCCTCCTGCCGGATGGTATAACCTTTATTATCAAGGAAAGTTAAAAGCGGGATAGCATACTTCCGGGTGGAATTGATCAGATCCTTAAAATCTCCAACCCGAATTTCTGAATTTTTTTGAAAATAATCATGAAGAATTTCAACTATTTTGTCGATGGCATCCTGATGAAAAAGTATTTTTTCCTCCACCATCACCAAAATTCCCCGCTCTCTTAAAATTGCCAGCAATTCCCGGAACTCCGTATCCTTTAATTTTAGAATCTCCCGGACTTCCTCAGGGCCAGGTGGGGTGAACAAATTATCTTTAAAAATATCCTCAATTTTTTGCAAAAGTAATTGTTGCGGTTCGCTCAGGGCTGACTCAAAAGTGGTCAGAGAAAGAGAATCGCCCTCCTGCCGTAATAATTTTTCTTGTATCCCCACAGCAATAACTGTTTCAAGGGCTTCTGCAGGAAAATATTTTTGGAGCTCCATTTTCAATTCATTTTGGCGTTTTCCGGTCCTTCCCGGAAACTGCTTATGGAATTTTTCCAGATTACTTTCAGTTTGCTCAAGAATTTTATCTTTCTGCGCCTTCGATATGTATACCAATTGTCCTGCGCGCCTGGTCTGGAATATTTCTTTTTTGTCTTCTAGTTCCGCTAAAGTCTCTCGGGAAACTTGCTCACTGCTTCCAGTCTTAATTCGTATTTCATCAAATGATAATGGACTGAAGGTTATCAGAGAAAAAACCGACCGAATTCTCTCGGTAAGCAAATCCGATTGAAGTCCCTGCAGACTTGATCGGGTAAGTTCCAGATATTTTTTCCGGAATTTGGGTGGATTTGTCTCCAGAACCATACCGCCACCCAACGTCACCTGAGGAGAATATTGCCGGATAATAAACCGGTCCCTATAAGAGGCATAAATCGGCTTCTCGAATCTGAATTGGGCCAGGATGGTATTTCCGGGTAAGATTTCTCGACCTTCCAGTAAAAGCACTCTGGCCAGTGCCTCCATGGTATGAAGATGAACCCTTACCCGGGTTTGATTTTTTATCGAGATCGGTGCGGAGTCAAGCAAAGAAAATCGGGCATTAAACTGATCAACTGCCTGATAAAATCCTGGGAGGGTCAGCACCTGCCCCCGGTAGAGTCGATGATGATCCAATCCAGTCAAATTTAAGGCGGCGCGGAATCCTGCTTCCACCATGTCCACTGAAGAATCATGGCTTTGTAATCCACGAATTCTGGCAGTTAATTTCTCCGGTAGGATCTCAACAGATTCTCCGGTCTTTATTTTTCCCGAAATAACACTTCCGGTAACAATGCTGCCGAAACCCGCTTTACTGAATACCCGATCGACCGGTAAACGAAAAATACCGTCATCCCTTCGGGCACTAATTTTGTCCAGCTGTTGCTGTATGGCTCTGCGTAGATCCTCGATTCCATTATTTTTTAGCGCAGAAACTTTCAAAATTGGAGCATCAGCAAAATTCGAAGTTTTTAATAATTCCCGTAACTCCTCCTCCACCAGGGAAATCCATTCCTGATCTGCTAGGTCGGTTTTGGTGATGACAAAAATGCCATTCTTTATCCCAAGCAGATTGACAATTTCTAGATGTTCCCGGGTTTGGGGCATGATGCCATCGTCAGCAGCAACCACAAACAGAACCAGATCGATTGTCGTTACCCCAGCCACCATATTCTTTATCAACTTTTCATGACCGGGAACATCGATAATGGTGACATTTTCCGATAGGTGAGCAAATCCCAGATCAACCGTGATTCCCCGATCCTTTTCTTCTTTTAACCTGTCCGTATTAATTCCGGTCAGCGCCTCCACCAGAGCTGTTTTACCGTGATCAATATGACCCGCCATCCCGATAACAAATTGTCGCTGCATCTGTTTACTAAAATTTAAATATGTTAAAATTATTTTTACTTACTTTTTCCTGGGGAAGAGTTCATGAGTTATAGGGCCTTAAGTGCGGTAACGATAATCGGAATTTCATCTTTTCTCACAGTTCTGAGATTTAACATAAACCACTCATTTTCAATATACCCGACAATCGGGGGTGTACCAATCCGCATTTTCTTTGCGATCTCCGTTACGGTAAATTTATTGGATCTTACCGCCACCGCCACTGAAGGAATTTTTTCCAGAGGTAATGCACCACTCCCCATCTGGGAGTAGGTATCAATTAAGTTCATATGCAGATGCCGTTTTGATGCCCGGGAGATTAATCCGGTCCCGCGCCCTCTGAGTTCGTCCATAGGGGTATTTAAAATTTGAGCAACTGGCAGGCTTTTCTTCAGTTCTTTAGGCTGAAAATATAATCTCAAAGTCGCATCCAGCAAAGCGTAGGTCACCTTATCACAGCGTAAAGCACGCAGAAGATGGTTCTTTTTGATTTTTTCAATATATTTCTTTTTACCAATGATGATTCCAGCCTGTGGTCCCCCAAGCACCTTATCTGCGCTAAAGGTTACAATATCTACCCCTGCTTTAATATATTCTCTGGCAACTGGCTCACGGGAATACCCCCATTTACGCAGATCTTCGATTACGCCGCTACCCATGTCATAAATCAGCGGAATCTGATTTTCCCCGGCCAGCTGGATTAACTCATCAATCGGAACACTGGAAGTAAAACCCATTATCTTATAATTACTGGTATGAACTTTGAGTATTCCCCCGGTTTTAGGAGTGATTCTATCTGCATAATCTTTCAAATGGGTTTTATTGGTTGTCCCCACCTCGACCATCTTAACTCCACCCGCTTTCATGACCTCGGGCATCCGGAATGAGCCCCCGATTTCTACTAGTTCACCTCTCGAAACAGGTACCTCTTTTTTATGACAAAGACTGTAGAGCGTTAGCAGAACCGCACCGGCATTGTTGTTTACCACAACCGCACCCTCAGCCCCGGTAATCAGACAAATAATCTCTTCAACAATATTGATTCGATCCCCACGTTTTCCGGTTACTAAATCAATTTCCAGGTTGCAATAATTCTCTAAAATATCCGAAAGATGTTTTACCGCCTGCGATGCGATCGGTGACCGGCCCAGGTTGGTGTGCAAGATAATACCGGTGGCATTTATCACCCGTTTTAATCGATACGACCGAATCCTGTCGATTTCCGCGATAGTTCTTTCCAAAATTTCATCTGTTATATTCTGTTTGGATAGATTTTCTGATGCAGCACCAGACAGAATTTTTTCCCGAAAATCCTGCACCACTTTCTGAACGAGAACCTTCAAATACTCATCATCAATTTTTAATTTCTTTTGGGATAACGACAGGAGAATATCCTGGACGGATGGAATTTCTTTTAAACTATTGCTTTTCGGGTTCGGTCTTTTCGCTTTGATCTTCGGCAATGGGAACAATCTCCACTCGTACTTTTAAAATTCTATTACGGTTAATTTTTTCCACAATAAATTTATAATTGCTATACTTCACCTCCTCTTTTTCCAATGGTAAAGAACCGAGCAGATTTAGAATAAATCCACTGATGGTTTCCACACCCTCAATTTCCGGTAGCTGCATATTTAGTTCATCATTCAGTTCCTCCACTGACATCCTGCCGTCAACCAGAAAACTATTTTCACTTATTTTCTTAAACAGGGGTGTCTCTTTATCATACTCATCCTGAATTTCGCCCACGATCTCCTCAATTATATCTTCCAGTGTCACTAAACCGGAGAGGCCACCGTATTCATCAACAACCAATGCCATATGGATGTGTTCTTCCTGGAACTCCTTCAGCAGATCGTCAATTTTTTTCTGTTCCGGGACAAAATAAGGCGGTCTGGCTAATTTCTGCAGATCGATTGGCTCTTTCTTGCGTTTATTCAGGTAGGGCAATAAATCCTTGACATATAAAATACCGATGATATTATCAATTTCATCCTTATAGACCGGGATACGTGAGTGCAGTTTTACTTTAACCAATTGCATTAATTTAGCCAGAGTAGAATTCGTATCCACAATAACCATATCGGTTCGGGGGACCATAATTTCCTTGACCGTGGTTTCACCAAATTCGAATATGCTGTGGATCATCTCTTTTTCATCTTTATGCAAAGTGCCATGTTCCTCACCTACTTCTGCCAGAGTTTTCACCTCATCTTCGGTGAGCAGGATTTTTTCCTCGGTAAGCCCGACATTTTTTTGCAAAAAGTGAGTAAATCTTGCCAGTCCGTACGATATCGGGTAAAAAATATAGAAAATAATAGTCAGTATTAAAGAGGTCCTTTTTGAAAATCGCTCGGTGTTTCGCACGGCAATCACTTTTGGCAATATTTCGCTGACTACCAGAATAACAAACGTGACCACTAATACATCCAATAGGATAATTACATTTTCATGGAGCCCCACCTGTCTGCTCAGCTGAACCGTGAGAACTGCAGCGATAGATGCAATGGTGATATTGACCACGGTATTACCAATAACAATTGTTATCAGCAGCTGGCGCGGCCAAATCATCAATTTACTTACCCGTTTATCGCTCACCTTACGGGAGTTCTTAAAATGGTCTAACTGAGCCGGGGTTAAAGAAAAATAGGCGGTCTCCGAACCGGAAAAAAAAGCGGAAAAAATTAATAAGATGATAAAAATAAGTGCATAAAAAATGAATTCAAGAATCAATTATGAAAACAATCCCATATTAGTTAGACTCAATATTTCAAATAAAATATAAATTTATAATCTCCCGAAGTCCATTAATTTGACAGGAAAATTTTAATTATTTTTTTACCCCATTCTCCATCTTCCAAAATTTCTCTAAATAGCCGTTTTCAATTTGATGCATCCTTTCACGGTCGGCCTCGGTTTTATCATCCATTCCTTTAAGATGCAGAAGTCCATGGACGATTAGTCGGGCATATTCTTCTTCCACCCCGACTTCATATATTTTTGCATGATACTTTGCCCGGTCGATACTTAAGTAAATTTCCCCGACCGCCCCCTCAGGGTCATCTAGCAGAAAGGACATCACATCAGTATAGGACGGATCCGATAAATACGCTTTATGCAATTTAGCCAGGTACTCATCATCCACCGCAATAATATTCAGTTCAGGTAGAGTAATATTTTCTGCAGTCATAACCATCTCGACAAATTTCCGATACATTTTTACAGGAAATGGTGTACTGGGATAGCTGTTAAAAATATTTATCCGCAATTTATACTTTTTTATCTTCATCTGAATTGTTCTGCTTATGTACCGTCTCGAACTCTTTGTCGTCTGGCTTTTTATTCAAATCTGCGGAATTTGCTTTATTCGGCTCTGTTTTTTCCTTGATTACATTCCGATCTGTATCTTTATCATCTGCGCTTTTTTTACCAGCCTTTGGCTTCTCCCCTTGTTTTTCTCCACCCGGATATTCAATGCGCAGGTGATGGATGCCCATGAGGATATGGATAAATGCATCCTTTATTTTATTCAATTCACGCAGGGTGATATCGCACTCATCAAGCTCACCTTCCTGGAATCTCTTTTCAATTAAATTTTCCACCAGGGCACTTACTCTCTGTAAATTTGGATTCGGTAAAGTGCGGGAGGCCGCTTCAACCGTATCGGCAAGCATGGCGATAGCCGTTTCTTTCGATTGGGGTTTAGGTCCCGGATAGCGAAAGTCGTTCTCATTGATATCCTTGGCGTCCATGGTTTCCTGGGCCTTGTGATAGAAGTAGGCCATAACGCTGGTCCCGTGATGTTCCGGTATAAATTGCTTCACCGCAAGGGGTAGTTTATATTCCTCGGCTAATTCCATTCCGGCCCTGACATGTTTGGATAGAATAAGCGAACTCATGGTCGGTGTAAGAGAATCGTGCTTATTCATGGCACCCGCCTGATTTTCGACAAAGTACTCGGCTCGCTGCATTTTCCCTATATCATGATAGTAGCAACCAACTCGTGCCAGTAACGAATTTGCACCAATTTCTTTTGCTGCTGCCTCTGCTAAATTTCCCACGATGATACTATGATGAAATGTCCCTGGAGCTTCAACGGAGAGGCGCTTCAGTAAGGGATGATTCAGATCCGAAAGTTCGAGTAGCGTGATGTCCGTGGTCACATCAAAAAATTTCTCAAATACACCGATGAGCAAAAATACCGCGGTTGGCACCAGGATCGCATTCGGAAGCATATAGAAAAACAAATTTTCGAGCATGCTCCGAAAAGATTCGTAATGGAGGAATCCGTAACTGAAATTAATCAACGCATAACCACAGAAAATATAAAAAATGGCCCTGAACATCTGACCACGGTTTCTGATTTTCTGAACCGAGTAAAGTGCTACTGATCCAACAATAAAGGTCATTAAAGCCAGATAGAAATTATTCCCCGCCACAGCACCAAGCACCAGACTGATGAGGATGGTCGCAGTGAAGGCGAAAGAAGCATCCAGGAGCATGGAAAAGAGCATTGGACCAAGTGTAATCGGAATGCTCAGGTAGCTCCATCCCAGAACATTAGAAATGAGCATTGCCGCAAAGAATTGGAGGAGGAAAACCAGGACAATTAAGACCAGTCTTTTATTATTATTAAATATTTTGAGGCGATATCGGAATAGGTAAAAACCCAGTAACGCAATAATAATCAGGGCAAAAATATATTTACCAAAGACAAATAAAACCTTATGCCAGCCCTGTTGAGCTGCTGTTCTCTCCGCTTCTGCTGCTCCCAAAGATTGTAATTTTTGATAAATATCCTCGGTAATAATTTCATGATTATCAACAATACGCTGATTCTCATGAACAAAGCCACTAGTTGATGGGACTTCCCGGACTGCTTTGTTTTTTCGATTGGTGGTCAGGGTTTCATCATACAATAGATCCGGCTTGAGGAAAGCCGGTATCAGGATTGCGGCTATTTTAAATTCCTGGCTCGCTTCCGGATATTGATTGATAATACTGTTAAACAACATCTCCTGAGCCTGAGTCTCATCCAAAACCTGCTTGGGATCGACATTCTCTTCCAGACCGTTTTGCATGATATCAATGCTTTTTTCCTGGATCTCGCCTTTGGAAATATTAATAATTCCCATTCCATATACTTTGGAAAAAGCGTTGGACAACAATTTGGCAAAATTTGCAAGCTTACCAGCCTTATACATCTGATAAAGATGCACAAAATCCTCAAAAGTTAAATCTATGCCATATTTCACCTGGTACTGATTTAATACACTGTCGATATTCACTTTTGTCCAGAGATCGTGAGTGGTATCTTTCTTTACCGCAACCTCTTTTTGCAAATACTTAAAATAGCCAGTTAATTCATCAAACAAATTTTTTAGTTTTAATATCTGAACATCTTTGGGTTCGCTTTCCCGCTTAAATACCTTTGGCACACTTAACCAGGCTCGCTGCCGTTCCTCTTTTAACTCGGCATCTGTTTTTATAATTGGAAAAGTGAAAGGGGCAATAATTTCTTCCCGGGCAATACTGCCAACAGTCAAATTACTATACTCAAAAGGTCTTTCACTGGGTAATAAGGCACCAATTACCAATATCAGAAGTACCGCCATGGATAGTTTAATCAGTACATCATCTAAAGATCTTCCCCACAATCGTTTACTGCGAAGTGAGGCAAAAATCTTTTTAATATTTACAAACGGATTCTTCATACAATTATCCTAAACATAATAAATTTAATTCAGCACATAATTTAACATAAAGTTGAGTGAAAGCTGAACTATTATTTTCGACACCGAAACTTAAAAAATCAAATTCAATTATCCAAAATTTTAACAGTAAACATTTGCTAACAAAAATCCAATATATATTCAACTTACTCTAATTCCCAAATCCGACAGAAAGTTCAAAAAATATGAATTCTTCATCAACATATTTATAAAAAAAGTATTAGTCTGACAATATCGCTTCGGGATGATATAAATATTGACACAATTCGAAAGTTTTCATTATATTAACCTAAGAAAAATTGATGGAGGACGGCAATATGGGTTATCCAAATTTGGGAAAGATGTTTCATGACGTGTGTGAGAAATTCCCGGAACGAACAGGCTTTATGTACAAGGAGGGCGAGCAGTACAAATCCATTACCTTTAAAGAGGCTAATACACAGGTAGCTCAAATTGCGGCGGGCCTGGCATCGCTGGGGACAGGAAAAACAGATAAAGTTCTCTTATTATCCGAAAACCGCCCAGAATGGGCCTTCTCCGATTATGCCATTCTTTCACTCGGAGCAATTACAGTACCCATTTATCCTACCTTGCTCCCTTCCCACATTCAGTTTATCATCGATAATTCCGATGGGAAAACTATCATCGTATCCCAGGATTATCAGTTAAAAAAAATACTTGAAATCAGGAATAAATTACCAAATCTGAAAAATATCATTCTCATGGAAGGTGATGCACCCCAGGAGGTGATTTCCTGGAAGAAAATACTGGAAATCGGAACAGAATATCAGAAGTCTCACCCGAATTTTTTAGATGAATGTCTTGCCCAAATCAGCAGGCAAGATCTGGCCAGCATTATTTATACTTCGGGTACGACTGGTGTGCCAAAAGGCGTAATGCTGTCTCATGGCAATTTTCTTTCTAATATTGAAGGCGGATTGAGCGTCCTTCATGTAAGTGAAGAAGACACATTTCTCTCTTTTCTTCCTCTCTCTCATGTGTTTGAACGAATGGCCGGACATTTTCTAGCCACTCATTGCGGTGCGAACATTGCCTATGCCGAAAACGTGGAAACAGTTGCCAGTAACTTAGGCGAGATTCATCCCACCATAATGACCAGTGTACCGCGGTTCTTTGAAAAAGTGTACGCTCGTGTCATGGATTCACTGGAAGAAGGTTCCGCTTTAAAGAAAAAAATATTCCTTTGGGCGATAGAAGTAGGAAAAAAAGCAAACGTTTATAAGCAGAAGGGACTACCACTCACCGGTTTTCTGAAAATAAAACATGGTATAGCCAACAAATTGGTTTATTCTAAATTGCGTGAGCGGGTGGGTGGGAAAATCCGGTTTTTTGTCTCAGGAGGAGCTCCACTTTCCCGGGAAATCAACGAATTCTTTAATGCAGCTGGTTTACTTTTGCTCGAGGGATATGGATTAACTGAATCATCTCCGGTGATAACGGTAAACCAGGAAAATAATTTCAAATTCGGAACGCCGGGTTTGCCAATTCCAGACGTGGAGGTAGCTATCGCGGAGGATGGTGAGATTCTGACCCGTGGTCCGCATGTCATGCAGGGATATTATAAAAATGAAGAGGAAACCAAGGAAGCTCTGGATGGTGAAGGATGGCTGCATACCGGAGATATCGGTTATCTGGATAAAGATGGATTCCTCTATATTACCGATCGTAAGAAAAATATAATTGTCACTTCAGGTGGAAAAAATGTTGCCCCACAAGGTATCGAAAATTTACTGATCACCTCAAAGTATATCGAACAAGCCATCGTACTGGGAGATAAGAGAAAATTCTGTTCCGCCTTTATTGTCCCGGCATTTGACAATCTGAAAGCCTACGCCAAAAAGAACAATCTCCAATTTACCAATGAGGAAGAATTAATCAATCTTTCTGAAATTAAAGATCTGTATCGAAAGGAGATCGATCGCTTGTCGGTGGATTTGGCCAGTTATGAAACCATTAAGAAGTTCCATTTGCTCAAAGAGCCCTTTACCATAGAAAGCGGGGATCTGACGCCCACCTTAAAGATAAAACGGAATGTTGTAGAACAGAAATATAAGAGTATTATAGATCACTTCTATGCCGAAGATGAAAACTCTGTCTGATCTTTGATGGGACGTATTAAGCCATATCAGCCCGTAAAATATTTTGTTGCACTAACTTTGGCCATCGGAAATAATCCCGCCAATTTATATGGCGATTTAGAAAAGTTATTCTCTACAATTGATACTAAATCTGAGATGTTTGATTTTGACAGGTTTACTTCTTATTATCAATCGGAAATGGGAAAATCCCTACAAAAACGGATCATTTCCTTTGAAACATTACTACCAGCCGAACAATTGCCAGTTATTAAAACTGCCACCAATGAGATTGAAGAAAATTTCCTGTCGGGTGGAAAACGGACAGTAAATATTGATCCGGGTTACCTGACTGCCGCCCGAATGGTTCTTGCGACCACAAAAGATTTTGATCATAGAATTTATCTGGGGATGGGGATATTCGGAGATGTGCATTACCGATACAGAAACGGACACTTCCGCATCAACGAGTGGACTTATCCTGATTACCAGCAAGAAAAGATCATTCATTATTTCGAAGAGCTCCGCACTCTGTATATGGAACAGTTAAAAACCTTAAACGCTGACTCACTCAAAAAAGAAGAATCCTAAAATTTTCGAGGATAAGAAATGAACCAAAAGTTTAGTTATAAAAAAGCAGGTGTTGACATTGAAACAGCGGAAAAAGCACTTTCAAGACTTAAAACTTCAATTGCTGAAACACATAATAAAAACGTCCTGAAAAATATAGGGGCATTTGGCGGATTTTATCAATTTCCCATAAATGAATATAAAAATCCAATTCTTATATCCAGCACCGATGGGGTAGGAACTAAACTCAAAGTAGCAGTGATGATGAATAAACATGATACAGTAGGTCAGGACCTGGTTAATCACTGCATTAATGATATTGCCGTCTGTGGGGCTACCCCGTTGTTCTTTCTGGATTATTTCGGATGTGGAAAATTATCTGCCTCGGTTTATCATGATGTCATCATGGGATTTGTCAAAGCCTGCCGGACCGCAAAACTTCCCCTGATTGGCGGGGAAACCGCAGAAATGCCGGATGTTTACCATCCCGGGGAATATGATCTGGTAGGAACAATTGTCGGAGTGGTGGAAAAAGATCAGATTATAGACGGGAAAGAGATCCGGGAGGGCGATGTGATGATTGGGATTGCCTCAAACGGTCTCCATACAAACGGATATTCCCTGGCCAGAAAAGTCCTGTTCCCAAAATTTCAGCCGGACGAGAGATTACCCGGCAGGTCCCTGACTTTGGGCGAAGAATTACTAAAAATTCACCTTAATTACTTCCCGATTATAAAAAAGCTTAAAGAGCATTTTTCCATAAAAGGGCTTGCTCACATCACCGGTGGTGGTCTGTTAAAAAATACCATCCGGATCGTACCGGAAGGATTTCTCCCTGAATTCGACTGGAGTGCCTGGGAGGTTCCGGCAATTTTCCAGCTCATCCAAAAATCCGGGAATGTACCAACGGACGATATTCGTCAGACCTTTAATATGGGAATTGGTCTGGTAGTTGTTGCAGATATCAGTGATCTTGAACCTATCAAAGCAATGATCGAAGAAAATAGTTTGAATTGTTTCCATATCGGGAAAATCGTTGTTAAATCAAAATAATTAATCACAGGTAGGGTTATGAAGCCGATCGAATTCAAAAAGGAATTTATTACTGCCAGAATCAGGAATCCGCTAAAGAATTTTGAACTTACCGAAGAAAAGATTGAAATCCGCTGGGATCCGCTTACCGGAAGAACAATGCGTATTAGTAAACCTAAGGGTCTGGACAAAATTCCGGATGACGATCCCCTAAAGCAGTTTGTAAGTGAGGCAAAACCCTGTTTTTTCTGCTCCGGGAAGGTGGAGACAACCACTCCCATGATACCTCAAGATATTTATGAAAAAGGTAGAATTGAGGTCGGAGAGGCCTTTCTATTTCCCAATTTATCAGGATTTGGTGCATACAGCGCTGTTTGTATTTTTTCCAAAAGACATTTTATAGCGATTAATGAATTCACCGTGAACCAGATCCTGGATGCATTAAAGGCCTGTCAAAGTTATTTTGCAATAGTAGGTGAATCGGATCAGCAAAAACTATATCCTTCTCTGAATGGTAATTATCTTTTGCCCGCAGGAAGCAGTATCTTGCACCCTCATTTGCAACCTTTTCTCGACCCTATTCCAACTAATTACCACCGGGGTGTGCTTATCAATTCAAAAAAATTTCAGCAAAAGTACAAAGTAAATTTTTGGGAAAAATTAAAAACCATGGAAAAAGAAAACGATCGGTTTCTTTTTGAACTGGATGATTGCTTTTTCTACACCCCTTTCGCACCTATGGGTTTTAATGAGGTCTGCGCAATTATCGGGAATGGAAAAGGATATCCTGATCTCTCAGAACACACTTTAAAAAATCTGGCGGAAGGGATCCAAAAAGTCTTCCAGTTTTATCATAAGATAGAACACAACAGTTTTAATATTGTTCTCTTTTCACCACCCATGAATACAAAGCTTCAGACACGATTTCCCAGTTTTTTAAGAATCTGTACCCGTCCCGCTGTTACCAACTTTTACCGAAACGATGTCACTTTTTTCGAAAAATATCATCTGGAGACCATGATCGACAAATCTCCTGAAGAAGTGGCTCTGGCATACCGTCAATACAATTAGAAATATTGTTAAAATGGTAAATGAATTTTGACATTTATTTAATTAATGTTTATATTGTTTTCAGTTTCATGTTAACGCTAACACCCTTTCTGCTAAACTGATCGACGATACAAAACAAATATGCCCGAACACATTTTAATTTACTGGATTCATAACCAAAAAAATTCTCACACAAAATCCGGCAAAGGAAAATTCCGTGGAATTTGATTTTATGAAATCTCTCAAAGGCGTAAAAAGTACCTATGAACAACAGGGATACGTGATTATCCGCAATGTTCTTGATCCTGAATTAATCCAGGAAAATATAAATCACGTGGACTGGCTGCTGAAGACGCACCCGGGAACCCGTCCCGAACAACTGCATCATACTTTAATAATGGGCTCACCCTTTTGGGTCCGGGTGATTAGTGATAACCGATTACTGGACGTCGCCGAGAAATTTATCGGCCCGGATATCGCTTTATTTGCATCCCATTACATCTGTAAACCTCCTAAAGATGGACAAGCTGTGCTCTGGCACCAGGATGGTAGTTACTGGCCTTTAAAACCAATGAGTGTAATTACCCTGTGGTTGGCAATCGATCCATCTATTCCGGCAAATGGCTGCATGAGAGTTATTCCCCAAACGCATCATCTGGATCTTCAAAAATTAAAAGAACGTCACGATATTCCAAATGTATTGGAATCTGCCATGGATGAAACCCTGGTCGATGAATCCAGAGCGGTTGACATAATTCTTAATCCCGGGGATATTTCCATTCATCATCCCAATGTTATCCACGGCTCAAAGGCCAACGATTCTGATATGTGGCGGCGGGGATTAACCATTCGCTATATTCCAACCTCAACGCAGGTGACAGAGGAAAGCTGGCCTTGTGTTATGCTCTTACGAGGAAAATTTTTACCTGGAATAAATGAGTATAAGGCATTTCCAAAATATGTCGAGGGACAACATATGCCCTTCAAGGGCTGCGAAAATTGGCCGCCCACAAACAAATGAGAAATGCATACATTGTATATTTTAGAAAAATTGTAATTCAACTAAAGAATTAGTCGGGTAACCGCCTGAATTTCAAAATCGAGGAATAATATTATTATGCAGATGCATTGGATCGATCTTGGGATTATCACTTTATACCTTATTTTTGTGGCGTTCATTGGGTTTTGGGTACAAAAACGGGCTACTCAACACCTTGACGGGTATTATCTTGCCGGTCGGAATGTGCCTTGGTGGATGCTCGGACTTTCCGGTTGCTCAAGTTATATTGATATTGGTGGAACGATGGCCTTGGTTGGGGCAATGTTCTACCTCGGGCTAAAATCTATCTGGATAACCCACATCTTTTGGGGCTGGTTAATCATATGCTTCTATATGGCATTCCAGGCCAAATACATCCGGCGCTCCGGTGTAATGACCTTTGCCGAATGGAACGAAACACGCTTTGGAACAGACCGTGATGCAGAATATGCCCGAATTGCTGCTGCAACATTCTTATTGGTCCTGATGATCTTTAACCTCATGTTCATGGCAGTGGGCACCGGAAAATTTGCTGAAGAGTTTCTACCCTTTGGCCGATGGCAATCTGCGCTACTTGTATTTGGGGTGGTTGGTATCTACGTAACCCTGGGCGGATTTATCGGGGTAATCCTGACCGATGTATTCCAGACGTTACTAATTGCTATTGGTGCAATTATACTTGGGGTGATGGCCTTCAACACCGGTTCGGGAACTGATTTTTTAATCGGCAAGAATCCCGGATGGAGCTCACTGGCACCAGTGTGGAAACTCTGGCCATCTTATCTTTCCGATACCCCCGCTGCCTATCAACATTACAATGATTTTGGAACCATTCTTCTGGCAGGATTTGCCTGGCTTATTTTCAGGGTTCTGGCCGGACCGAATGTGTGGGATTTTCAATTTTTTCTCACTACCCGAAGTCCCAGGGATGCTTCACTTGCTGCCGGAATGTGGACCGTGGGGTATACGCTTCGGTGGATAATCGGGTGTGCCTTTCTTATTCTGGGAATTTATTATCTCGGAAACGAGGCCGGATTTGATGCGGAAAAAATAATGCCTCTGGTTTTGAAAAAATTGCCCATCGGTTTAAGCGGTCTCTTTATGGCAATATTGCTGGCCGCCCTCATGTCTACTCTTAGCGCCATGGTGAATGTAACCAGCTCCGTGGTTACCAACGATTTTTTGAAGCGTTACTTTACCAAAAACCTGGGACAGAAACAATTGGTGCGATTAGGTCAGATTGCCTCGATATTTGCCATAACCCTTGCCTTTATATTCAGCCTCTATTTTAAGGATATCGTTTCGGCCTGGGAAACCATGATTTTTGTCGTAGTGACAATGATTTTAGCTCCGGCAACGATGCGCTGGCACTGGTGGCGATTCAGTGCCAAAGCCTTTGTCTGGAGTATGATCTTTTCCGCGGTTGTAATACTTGTCCAAAAACTATTTTTTAATTCCTGGTCCGCCCAACTATCCCTTTCCTTCGACACAATCTCTTCTGTAATAATCTCTCTGATATCAGGATTTGTATTTAAACCAACCAATATGGAGACTTTGCTAAAATTTTACAGTAGAGTCCGGCCCTTCGGTTTCTGGAAACCAGTCCGTCTGGAAGCTGAAAAACGGGGATTAATACCAGTGAAAGATCCAATGCCCAAATTTGATATACTTAACGGATTCCTGACGGCAATATTTCAGGTTTCATTGGCTCTTATTCCCTTTTTTCTATTTCTCCGGCAGTGGAAAAACATGATTACATGGGTGTTTGTTTTCGCAATAATGGGTGTTTTCCTTTACTTTACCTGGTATAAAAAACTTCCCTCACCGGAAGAGGTTTAATCAGCGAGAATTCCATTATGAAAAAACCTTCACTTCACCTTATCTGCAATGCTCATCTGGATCCGGTCTGGCAATGGAGATGGGAAGAGGGTGCCTCGGAGACACTGGCAACTTTCACGAATGCAGTTACCTTGCTTAAGGAGAGCAATGAACTCATATTTAACCACAACGAAGCTATTCTTTATCAATGGGTTCAAAAATATGATCGAGCACTTTTTAGGGAAATTCAAAAACTCGTCCGGAAAGGAAAATGGTTTATCAGTGGTGGATGGTATCTCCAGCCGGATGTTAATTTGCCGGGTATTGAATCCATTATCCGACATATTCAAGTGGGCAGGAAATATTTTCAAAAAAATTTTAATGTTTCTCCGCGCGTCGCTTACAACTTTGATTCATTCGGACACGGGGGTGGTTTACCCCAGATCCTGAAAAAGAGCGGATACGAAATGTATATCCATATGCGGCCGCAAGAGGAAGATTTACAGCTGTCAGCAGATTTATACTGGTGGGAGGGCGTGGATGGAAGCAAGATTCTTACCTACCGGATTTCCGTAGGACTTTACCATACCGAGTTTGATAATATAATCCAGCGTCTGGAACAAGGGGTTGAGCTTGCCATTAAATTAAACAGAAATGTACCGGTATTTTGGGGGATCGGAAATCATGGCGGTGGGGCTACCAGAGAAGATCTGGAGATAATAGAAGAATTTCGGGCAAAAGAGTACAGGGTAAATATCCTTCATAGCACACCCGATTATTTTTATGAATCCATAAAGGAATATGGACAAAATGCTCCCGTCTTCCGTGGAGATTTACAACGGGTATTTACCGGTTGCTATACATCCTTGTCGCGTCTGAAAAGAGCTGCCAATCAAAACTTACAAAAATTAATTCAGGCAGAAACACTTCGTACTGTTACCTGGTGGTTATATGGATATAAATTCCCCCACAAAAAAATCGAGAGTGTTTGGCATTCTCATCTGTTCAACGATTTTCATGACATACTTCCCGGTTCCTGCACCGAGCCAGCCGAGAAGGATGCCTTGAACCTTTATGGTGAATCTGAAAATGCAATCCGGGAAATGGACTTGAAAGCCGCAGTCTGCTTTAACCGTGGTAAAAGAAAAAATGAATACCTCCCCATTACGGTTGTTAACACAAATCCCGGATTGGACTTGGTACCGGTTGAAGTGGAATTTATGATCTCCCAACGGCCCAAATGGAGTGGTAAATGGCATGTGGAATTGTATAATTCAGAGGGGGGTAAAATTATCTGCCAAGAGGAACAACCGGAAGCGCTATTACCCTTCAACAGTTGGCGACGGAAAATTTCTTTCCTGGATAAACTTCCTGCGCTTGGCGTCAGACATTATTCAGTTAAACTAACCGAAGGTCACAAAAAACCGGTTCTGGAGAAACCAACTATAAATTTCAGGCTGAATCGTACTACAGGTTTGATAAAGCAGATCTACCTTCAGAAGGAAATACCAATACTTAAGGGGGAATTACTGCAACCAGTGGTCTTTGAAGACAAAGCCGATTCCTGGGGAACGGGTTGTCGTAGCTTTCCGAATCGTATCGGGGAATTTCATGCCGACCTGGAAAGCATCCGGGTTGTTGAGCAGGGACCGGTAAGAACCATTCACGAATCAATCTTGCGATACAATAACAGCAGTATTGTCCTGCATACGATTTCCTATAGTAAATGGTCCGTATTAGAATTTCGACTAAGCGTTTTTTGGCTGGAGGAGAGAAAAAGACTTAAATTGATTATTCCAACAGTATTCAAGAAAAGGGATATATTGTGTGAAATTCCCGGTGGCGTAATTACACGTCCAGCAGATGGGGATATCCATGTTCATGGCCGATGGGTTCTACTTTCAAATAAAATCAAAGGAAAAGATACGGCTCTGGGAATTGTTCATAATGGTCTGCACGGGTTGGAACTCAAAGATGGGATTCTTGAATTATCGGTGCTCAGAAGTGCAGCTTACTGCCATGAGCAGGGATTCAAGCTGGAGCAATATCCAGCCCGGAAGTATATGGATCAGGGGAAACATGAAATCCGTCTCGCGCTGACCACGGGTACCAAAAATAATGTTTTTACAAAAATAACCGCCCTGGCAGACTGGTTGGCTGCCCCTCCCCTGGCCTATGCTCACCTTCCCATGGGATCATTCACCAAAAATAGAAAGTTGTGGAAAATAAAGGAGCCTGTTGATCAATCTGATTTTTTGAAACTTTCTCCGCAGAATATCCGACTTACCTCCCTGAAACCATCGGGGGATAAAAACTCACTTATTATGAGACTTCAAGAGACCAGCGGCAGAAATACCATTTCTCAAATCAGAATTCAATATCCGGAGGTTGAAATAAAACTAAATTTCGCACCTCTTGAAATAAAGACTATCCGGATTCAAAAAAAGGGTAAATGGCGTGAAGTTGATCTGATTTCGGAAATCTAAAAAGGATATATAGAGAGATAGTGCTATGAAAAAAACAGCATTGTTAAATGCTCCGTTATCCAAGGTAATTGCCCGAATGGGTCACGGGGATTTTCTGGTGATTGCGGATAGCGGACTGCCTATTCCTTATGGAAAAGAACTAGTTGACCTGGCTGTTACACCCAATTTGCCTCGTTTTCTGGATGTGCTTCAGGTAATTCTTCAGGAGCTCCAGGTTGAAAAAATTATCATCACCGTTGAAATGGAAAAGCGCTCACCTCATTATTACAAAGCACTAGAAGATTTACTTCAGAAAACTGTACCTGATGTGCCGATCCAAAAAATCAGTCACGAACAAATTAAGCAAATTACCCGGGAGACCCATAATATTGCCTTTGTTCGTACCGGAGAAGCCACCCCATTCGCTAATTTAATATTGGTTGCCGGTGTAATTTTTTAAACCTCGTCTCTTTAATCGAATAAATCGTGGCATTTAAATAAATAGATTTTACCAGTTGATTTTTTTTAAAGATATATATCAGGGATGAACTGTCCTTTGATCTGGTATGAATAATTTTGACGAATTGAAAGGTCAAGACCATGAAATTCTATATCAACTTATTACTTTTTTTCTGTCTTATAATGATGAACCCAACTTTCAGCCGCGCAGGGGATCGGCTCGATATTCCTGATAACAACTGGCGATTATGGCCGGACACTGCAGCCATCTGGCAAAATGATGACATTTTCCTTCCCGGTGAATTTGAGCTTGACCAGCTACCGGTAAACATGCCAACCGGTGGGTGGGAAGTTCTCAATGAAAAGATCGGTATACCAGTGACCCTGCCAGCCACTGTTGAACAATATTATTGGGGAAAGTTCGGTTTTCAGCCTTATGATAACGAATACTATTTCGAACAGGAAGATCCTCAGGTTAAAAATGGATATTACAAGGGAGTTTCCTGGTGGTGGCAGAAAATGCAGATACCAAATGAGTATGCCAATAAAAAAATAATTTTACACATCCGGGACGCCCGATTACGGGCCGAGGTATACCTTAATCAGAAATTAGTGGGTTATCACATTATTACTGAGACTTCATTTAGCTGCGATATCAGCAAAGTAGTATTGCCGGGGGCAGCTAATCTGCTGGCAATCCGGATTACCAATCCTGGTGGGGAAATGGATTGGGTAGACACCCGCATGCACAAATGGGGAAAATACCAGTTCCACATGGGTCATGGTTTTGGGGGATTGGACCGGGGAATATTCATCACTGCACATGATCCTGTTTATCTGGAAAATGTGGCGGTTCTCAATACACCTGATATTAAAACTATCCGGGTGCGTGGAATGATTCAAAATGAGGTTTCCGATGCATTTAATGGAGAGTTGCACTTTGAAGTAACTGATCCACAGAACGGGGAGAAATTAACTTCGCGAAAAGAAAAAGTGGAAATTGCTGCTGGGAAAAATCTTGAATTCGAATCATCAATTATTTGCCCAGGGGCAGAAATCTGGTCTCTGGATAATCCCAAACTTTATGAAGTTCGGGTCAGTTTTACCGGCAATTCTAGGAAAAATAAGAAGAAATTTACGGATACCTATCACCAGACTTTTGGCTTCCGCTGGTTTGAGGCTGGTGGAATAGGAAAAAACGCGGTGCTGCGTTTAAATGGCAATCGAATACGACTAGTCTCCGCCATTTCCTGGGGATTCTGGGGATTTAACGGATTGTGGCCAACACCAGAATTGGCCGAGAAAGAAGTACTGGCAGCAAAGGCTTTTGGGATGAACTGTATCCAATTTCACCGGAACATTGGCAAAGCCGAGGTTTTAAATGCCCAGGATCGCCTGGGCTTACTCCGGTATATGGAACCGGGTGGCGGACAAACTGCATTCGGTGAAGAATTTTCTTTATACGCAAATTCCCCCGAAGATAATATTGATATTTCCGGAAAAGACGGCGAACCAGGAACGTTTGCTGAAAAATATATGGAGGAAAAAATTATCCGGATGATCCGGGATCATCGCGGCCACCCCTCTCTTATAATGTATACCATCCAAAATGAGATCAATCCGGATTTACATAATCCACGCATATTTCATTTGCTGAAACGCGTGCATGCTGAGGATCCCAGCCGGATTATTGTATTGAAGTCCGGTATTCCACCTCGCAATCAAGCCTGGATGCAGCCTTATGATGACACGATTTATCTCGACCGGGGTGATGGCTATTCCGGCTGGTGGGATCAACACACGGTGGGAGGACCGGGCGTCTGGCAGGATCCCATGTACAAGGATATGAAAGATTTTACTCATCACTCGGAGAATGATTCAGAAATTGTGGTCTGGGGGGAAATGCTGGGTGCGGCGGTTCCCGATAACCATCCGGCAATGATTCAGCAAATTAAAGATAATGGCAATCAGAGTTACGATCTGCAGGATCACCAGGAGATCCTGCAGGCTTACAATTCCTTTCTGGATAAATGGAAATTCCGCACGGCTTTTCCCACCACCGAGAAACTGTTTCTGAATATTGGTGATAAATGTTACGATTTCTGGGGAAGGGTTATTGAAACCGCCCGATTATCCGAATCAAACGATTTTCTGGTCATCAGTGGATGGGAATCGACCGCCATCGAAAATCACTCGGGACTTGTAGACAACCTGCGCAATTTTAAGGGCAATCCCGAACTGCTTAAAAAACGGCTGGAACTCCTGCACCCGTTCATAAAACCAAGATCATTGGTCGTTTCGCTGGGACAACCGGATACACTGGATCTTTATCTGTTAAATGAAACCGGAAAACCACATCCGAAAGGTTTTCGTTTGACCATTACCGATCCTGATGGTACTGAAATAAAATCAAATCAATTTGCGTTATCAGATTGGCAAAAGGACCGTTTCGTTTATCCCATAGAAATTTCAGTAATTACCCCGGAATTGACCAAAGAAGGATTCTATGATCTTAAGTTAAGCGCTATAGATAACCAAACTGTTTTCGGTGAAGAAAAAATTCTGGTGGTGGACCAGTTTCCTGATCTGGCGGGAAATGTTTCGATTGGTGTGCTGACCCATGAACCAGAATTTATAAATGAGCTTAACAACTTTCCCGGGGTAAAGGCGGAAGCTTATCAAAAAAGTGGGATTTATGATTTACTTATTGCCTCAACCCGCTTGTTGTATGGCTGGCGATCGGTGGTCGATTCGACCCGGGAAATTGCCAATACCGATGATGATCGGCTTTTCCATACCGAGAGCTGGGGATACTGGCGAAATCTGGAATATGTCTTCACCGATCTTCCCAGAGGGACTGCCAAGGTGACTCTACGCCTGGCTGAAGTTACCCTGAAAAATCCCGGTGACCGGGTAATGAACATGGCCATAAATGGCGATACCGTTCTGAAAGATTTCGATATTGTCAAAACCGTGGGTGGGCCAAATATCGCCTTGGATACCTCCTTTGTGGTAAATGATCCGGATGGGGTGGTAAAGATCACCGTTCCCAAATTGACGGTCAATTACGCCAAATTCAGTGCCATAAAAGTGGAGGCCGGAGATTCCGTCATCGCCATTAATTGTGGTGGAGAGTCTTACACCGACAAAAACGGATTGGTGTGGGGAGTTTATGGTCAGAAACTCAACCTGGACGATGAGGTTCTCTCCCGGGTAAAATCGGGATTACCTCTGCTTGTACTTCCGGACGGGCATGAGGCAGCCGATGCCTATGGCAAGAAGCTAGGTGAAGCTGGCGCTTTCAACTATCTGGGACATGTGGGTAATGTGCGTGCCTCATGGATGGGCGCCTGGTTTTTTGTTCGGGAGCACCCGGTCTTTGATGGAATGCCGGTTAATCAGGCCATGAAAAGCTATTACCAGGTACCGGTGAGCGGATCAGATGGCTTGCTGCTTGAGGGCCAAAATGTGGATGTTTTCGTTGGTTATGGCAGGGATCATGATCGAAATATCGGCGCTGCCAGTTTTACTACCAAGCTGGGAAAGGGGAAAATTCTCTGGCAT
The DNA here is from genome assembly GCA_964452045.1 of uncultured Calditrichaceae bacterium. Lineage (GTDB taxonomy): Bacteria > Calditrichota > Calditrichia > RBG-13-44-9 > RBG-13-44-9 > CAYVKM01. Next base: position 16,306 of record CAYVKM010000004.1, on the reverse strand, counting down.
AGTCTGCCCGGAATGGTTACTGGTTTACAACAACCGGGAAAGGGCATGCAGCCGGTTCTGCTCAGACGATTATTGGCGAATTCAATTAAGTCTCTGATGGATTGATCATACTCCAAAGCTGACATTTGTCAACTTCTAGGAATTAAAATATTCTGATAATGAGGTAAAATTTTAAAGGATCTGAAAGATCATAGGTTCATTTTATCATCTCGAAACTCTATACTGCATATGAATATGAAGGAATGGAAAAACAGAATCATCACTCAAAAACAGAGGGTAACCATACCAATCATGACCCACCCGGGGATTGAAATGATCGGCACTACAATCCTTCAGGCAGTAAGTGATGGTACAGTTCATTATCAGATCGTTCAGGCGCTTGCTGAAACCTATCCCACCGCGGCTGTCACAATGATGATGGATCTCTCGGTAGAAGCCGAAGCTTTCGGGGCTGAAGTTCATTTCAGCGAAAATGATGTTCCGACTGTATGCGGAAGACTGCTGAGCGATAAGGAAAGTATAGACAAATTAAAGGTGCCCGAGCTTGATCGGAAAAGACTGCCCGAATATCTGAAAGCTGCCCAATTAGCGGCAATGCATATTACCGATCGGCCAGTATTAGCAGGTTGCATCGGACCGTTCAGCCTGGCCGGGCGCCTTTATGGCATGACCGAGATCATGATAGAAATGCTGATCGATCCGATTTCAATCCATCTATTACTGGAGAAATGTACTGCCTTCCTGACAATATATTGCCAGGCTTTTAAAACAGCCGGGACCGGCGGGGTTATCATGGCCGAACCGGCGGCCGGTATGCTTTCCCCGGAACTATGCCAGGAATTTTCCTCAATTTACATCCGGCAGGTGGTTGAGACGGTTCAGGACGATAGTTTTATCCTGGTACTGCACAACTGCGGGAATACTAATCCCCTACTGGAAAGCATGCAAAATACCAAAGCAGCGGCCCTCCATCTGGGCAATCAGTGTGACATTCTCTCAGCCCTGGCTTATCTCAATAAAGACTTGCTGGTGATGGGCAATCTAGATCCGGTTGGGATCTTCAAGGAGTCGACACCCGACCAGGTTTACCAGACAACCCTCGATCTGCTGGATAAAACCAGGAAATACAAAAACTATATTCTATCCACTGGGTGTGATATTCCACCGGGTGTTCCGAAAGAAAATTTAAAAAGCTTTTTTAAGGCGTGGAAGGTTTATCAAACGAATTAACCATCCGAAATTCTTACTCGATATCGGTTATAATTTTTAAACTGGAGATTATATTACCATTCAGGATGCATACAATTCATCAAAATATTTTTGAGCATCATTTATGGCTCCACGGATCAGATCCTCAACTGCTGCTGTTTGGCGAGAGGATAAAAATTCAAACAGTTTCTTTTCATCCAGTTCCGCAGCTGCCTTCTCGCAGGCTTCCCAACTGAGAATACTGCGCACCACCCGGTTAATAGCCTGTTCTTCATTGTCATGGGGCCGGGGCTGCATGTCATGTCCCTTCCAGCGCTTATACCCAGCCTTTTGCATTAAACCAGCCACAGCAATATTCATCCCGTTGATCCGAACTCCATTATCAATATCAAACTTTCCTGGCCCACCTAACAGGATTCCATCATTATAACCCTGACTATTAACATGCATATGTACCAGCATATCGTTGTCAATTTCCTCCACCGTATCATAGACGTGATCCAGCCCGATCATCTCGGAATGACCAAACTCTTTATTCACCCCCTTCTTCCGTAGGGAAATGCCATACTCCTTCTCCAATTTATGCCAGAAAATTATGGTACTGGCCACCGTTGGCAACAGCATTGCAGCATGCCCCTCATTCGGCTTGGGCTCAATTCCAATATATAGATCACCCCCCTTTTGGGCTTCATATTGACATACTCCGGCGATACCGTCCTTCAGATTCTGATACATCTGCTGCACACCAGTAGTAGCCAGATCGTATCCAAAGGAACCGTTCCAGATCACCAGGCTGGGAAAAAGTGATTTGTGGGGATGCCAGGCTTTACGCAGTTCCTGGTAAGCCAGATCAACCGTTCGTCGGGCAAAAAAATTGGCCGATTTCCGTTCTTCGATATCCATTGAGGCAGGCCCACCATAACCATAGTGAATATGGGCACCGGGAGTAATCATTGCCAGGTACATTCCACAATCAAGTAAGGCTTCCGCCACCGCTTCAGCGTTCTGTTCGTTCACTTCATTATCGTAATGGATTTCAAAGCCCAGGAGGATATGCTCCGGCACACGGGGGACAATTTTCTCTTTGATGAGCCGGATAACGCCCGGGGTGTCCAGTTTTGCTTCGTCCCAGGCAGGACGAATATCAGCCGGGACAAATCCACCCTTACCGGCATTAAAGGTCCATCGACAAAGGCTATGGTTAGACTTTTTTGGTGACATGATCAGACTCCTATGTCAAAAATAATTTTCGCTTCTGTTATCCTGTTAATGGAGAGTTCAATGCCATTCCTGAAATTTTTAATTTTTAATTTATCAACCAACTCCAATTTCCCTCCTGTTTCAATCCGCGCTTCTTTGATATTCTTGATGGTTCTAAAATGCAGAATATAATTTCGTACGAATTTACCGGTGATCCTTAGAATGATCTCTTTTTCCGATTTTGAACACTGAAAATCGGTTTTCCCCTCGTCCTCAAACAAGGTGTAATGACTATTATCCTCAGGGAAGACTTCAACAATTAACGGATTTATCGAACCCTCCGGAATTCGAAAACTTTTCCGCATCATTGGCAGAATGGCACCGGATCGAACAAACAAGGGTAATTTGTCCAGAGGCGCCTTGAACCTGATATTGGCCGGACCTTTAAAAATTTTACCATTAAAGAAATCAATCCATTTGCCTTTCGGCAGATAAATCCAGCGGAAATCCGAATCATTATACATGGGGGCTACCAGCAGCCAGGGTCCGAACATATATTGCAGATCCAGGCTATGGTAGTTGGGATCCTCCGGGAAGAGCAGCGGCATGGGCCGAATGACCGGCATCCCCGTCCGGTGTGATTCAATTGCTGTACAATAGATGTAGGGAAATAACCGGTAACGCAGAAGAATATATTTTCTGACAATCCGCAGTGCAGTATCACCAAAATACCAGGGTTCACGGGGACTATCTCCATGCATACGGCTATGGGAGCAAAATAACCCAAATTGCGCCCAACGAACATATAATTCTGCTGACGGCATACCCCGGTAGCCGCCAATGTCATTGCTCCAAAAGGGAATACCGGAAAATCCCAGGGAGAGTCCGCCGCGAATGGTCACCGCCAGACTATCCCAATCCGCTGCCGGATCTCCGGACCAGCAAACCGGATATTTCTGGCTACCGGCAAATCCCGACCGAGCCCAGACCAGTCCATAATCTTTTTCCTGTTTCACAACTTCAAAGATTGCTTTATTGTAGAGCAAAGGATAAAGATTGTGCATGAGTGCTCCGGTCTGGCCATTATGAAATACTGCATCCCTGGGGACGTCTTCACCAAAATCAGTTTTATAGATGTCGGCACCCATTTGTAAAACAGGCCTGGCCAGATCCTGGAACCACCGATATGCCTCCGGATTGGTGAAATCCACCAGCGCCACCGGTGCATTCCACCCTTGTTTCTCTTCCGCTAGTCTTACAACCCCATCAGGTGCCGGCGCAAGTGAGAGACCATAGTTTATAATATAGACTTCGCCATTCAAACGTTTCAAGAAATATCCCTTTTGCTTACCGATATCAAAAAGTTCGCTTTCGGTGGAGATATAGGGTTGAATCCAAAGGGATAGTTTGAGCTTTTTCTGTTTAATTTTGTGAATAAGCTTCTCTACCTCAGGAAAAGCATGGCGATCCCAGATAAAATCGCAGTATTTTCGTTCCCGCATCCACCAGGTATCAATATGCAAAACGTTAGCAGGGATCCTATGTTGTTCAATTCCTCTTAACAGTTTCATCACCGACTTCTGATCCCTATAGGTTCCGGCAGTAGAAATCCATAGTCCAAAACTCCATTTGGGCGGAACCGGGGCATGCCCGGTCAGGTCAGCATAACGAGATAGGATATTTGCTGGTTTTGGTCCATAGATCAAATAGGCATCTATAAATGAAGATTCCTGAAAAATGCAGTAGGACTGGGTAGATTCGGTTCCCAGCTCCCAGGTTATCCGGGCTGAAGAATTTAGAAACAAGCCATATCCACATGTGCTGATAAGTAATGGGACATTTTTATGGGAACGTTCACTGGTAGAGCCCAGAGCATCCACAGTCCAGGTAACTATTTTCTGACCCACTTTATCAAGTCGGGTAAATTTTTCCCCCAGTCCGTACAGATGTTCATCCGGTTTCAAATGAAAGGACTCGGTTACCGTGTTTATCCGACCTTCTTGTTTGATATAGCCAAGATTCTGAACAAAGGGCTGCCCCAGTCCGTCGATATCACCCGGATTTTCCCGCAGCAGATGATTTCCACTTTTGTCCTGAAAAGAAAATGACCAGAGATCCTTTGATATTAGCAGTGTCAATTTGGAACCCGTGATCTTTAAAAACCTACCGCTCTCCGTTAAGTTTAGTTTAAGCTTTTGGGGGACTACAAACTTAACAACTTCATCCATTGCTATATATTTAACACCAGGAGGTAAAAATACGATGTGCCAGATCCAGGGAGTAATTACTCGAAAGATAACACTGGCTTGTTTGCCATTTGCGGTTTGTACGTGGAGCGTAAATGAACTGTCTTTCATTTCCCAGATTTTTACCCGGACGATCCAGTCGAAACCTGGCGGAGCATTTCGTGGAGCAGAGATCATTCTATTCCACTCCCAGTAATTGGTAGATTTCGCCGATATCAGTTTCCGGCCAATTATGGTCGGTAAGCCCATTTGTCACATCAATATTGATAAATAGACCGCGATTGGTTTTCCGGGTTTTCAGAATGCGCCGAACAAAATCCGCCATCCCGGCGAAAGGATAATCCCGGTTAAATCCCACCCGGCAGGCTAAGACGATTTTCCCATTGAACGCGCCAAAAACAGCTTCAGGCGGGGTCTCGCTTGCCCCAAATTCCAGTCCACGAAGTTGATATATCTTCTTTATGCTGGAAATCTGATGCTGCCAGTTTCCGCAGGAATGGAGGTAAATCCCACCAAACTCTTCCGAGAGCCGGTTCAGGTAAGGGAGATGAAATTCATTGTGCATCTCAGGAGAAATCATTACCCAGTCGTCATTGGAAATTGCAACTCCCAGTCCATCCGGCATCCAGGGCAGAAACATGGCCGGAACGAAATCAATCCCTGCTTTGTATACAATTTCCCGCTGGGCCTTAATAAAATCAATCATGAGATCGGTTACCAGATCCATCAGATGATGGACTGCTGACGGATGGGACAGCATGGCAGTCAGAAGATTGTTATGCCCCATAATAAGTCCGGCATTATCCAAAGGTCCCTGGATATCCGTAAGCCGGATCGGATATTCGCTGCTGGTTTCCTCAATAAAAAAATGGGTGTAATCCAGAATTCTGCCAAGTTCACCGGCAGTGAGATCCGGTTTGGACAAATCTTGTACTTCCTCCAATTCCCCTTCCATAATGGGTTTTACCGCGGGAAAATCCTTTTCCCACCAGACCACCTCACAACCAAAGGCAGAAGCAATCGCAATAACACCGAGTGACGGGCAAAGGCTGGGTATAAAATCTCCCCGGAGTTTTAACTGATCTTCTATTTCGTCCAGTTGGGCCTGCAAATATTTACCGGGATTAAGCAGCCTGTCCCGCACCGTATCTTTACCCTCGGTCGAAAAAAGGGCACTTCTTACTACCGGGCCTCCCCCGACCTCCGGACCGAGATAACTCAACACATATCCCGGACGCTCCTCGTTTTCCATTCGCCAGAGCCGTGTTAAAAAGTCTTTTGTTTGTTGAATAGTATTTATCATTCTTGGAAGAAAATCCTGATGTTTGCCTTAAAACTGCTTTTATTCAAAAACGCCATATTTTTCTGCTGCCTCCATCATGGCGTTTATATTATCGATGGGTGTGCCGGGCGGAATGTTATTCCCATCCTGCAGGATAAATCCCTTGAAAGGTGACAGTTTCTCGATCACTTTCCGGGAGGCTTCCATCACTTCATCCGGGGTTCCGGAATGAATCAACATTGGATCGACATTACCGATAAGAACTACCTTTCCACCCATCACTGAGGCAATATAATCCAGATCCACCTGGTAACCGAATCCCTGAAGCTCATGAATCTGCAGTTCGTCGCGGAATGTTTTTAACAAGTGATCTGACTTACCGCACATATGCAAGCTTAAGTAACCATCAAAATTGAAACGCAATTTTTTTTCAAATGGTAGAACCAGATCCCGGTACATCTCCTCGGAAAGCGAAACTGCCAGATCATCAGTCCAGGCAAAATCCTTTGGCACCGACAAACCTTCTTCCTCCCAGCAGAAATCCAGATATTCAATCAATTTATCCGTCACGATTCGCATAACTTCCCTTACAAAATCAGGTCGTTCGGATACTGCAGTAAAAATTTCAGTTATTCCCATCACATCTCCAGCCACGCCAAAAGGTCCGTCCGAGGTATGGGTAAGGTTGGGAGTTTCTCCGGGATAAAACACTTCGCCTCCCTGGAACCGAACCGGATATTTCTCAGCAACTTCAATCATTTGATTCCGGTAGTTAATCTGGCGGGCATTCAAACCGGTATGGACGAAATCGAATGCTTCCAGTTTTTTCAGATCCCGATCCTCTTTAACCCAACTTTCTCCGACCCAGGGAATATCATTCTCCGGAAAAACCACCTCACATCCAAGGCTTCCCGCCTCAAAAGAATTTTGAAAATCTGTCCAGGCACCTACCCAGGCACCAGTAATGCTATAGGCATCGGTCCTGATATTTTCCAGGAGCCATTTTTGCGCCAAAATCTGGGTACGCAGCATGGTTTCCGGATCGTCATAATAATCCCGAAATTTTACACCAACCTGCGGCACCAGAAAACGATGGGCAATCGCCGGAATAACCGGTACCCGGTCCGGTGTTTGAAAGTTCTTTGCCCGGGTGACTCTTTCCTTGCGTTTCTCAATTTCTTCAATAGGTACGGCAATCTCAATAATTTTTTTCATGGTAATATTATTTTGAATCAAACTAGTTTACTAACACTAGGGTATGTTTTGGAGGAAGAGTTCACCCTCATCAAAAATTTTTCAATAACGGCATTTCTTTGCTTCATCAGCAAAGGCTGCGATGAGCTGGGTATCAGCATCAAAAAAGTGGTCCGAGGGAGCTAGAATAAATCCACCCCCTTCCCCGGCATCCTCAAAACATTGTCGGACTGCCTTTCTGGTTTCATCCGGAGAGCAATCCTGGAAATAATGAAATTGGTCAAAACCGCCGATCATACAGACCCGGTTTCCAATTCTCCGCTTTGCTTCTTTCAGAACGGTATCTCCACCCATGGAAGATGGCGTAAACGTTTCCATCGCATCCGGTTTAGTGGCCGCAATCATTTCCAGGAAGGGCATCATGCCACCACAGGTATGGTATACCACCCGCTGACCCATCCGGTGCGCCAGGTCGGTTAGTTCTGCATCATATGGCAGGACAAAGGTTTCCAGAATTTCCGGAGAAATTACAGTAGAAGAGGCGTCACCACCTCCATGCTCAATCACATCAAACCGGGCACCTTTTATGGAGACCAAATAAGTCCTTTTTCGCTCCTGCAAAATTTTCATGAAAGCATGCACCCATTGCGGATCGTAGAAAGTTTCCATAATGAGCTGTTCCACTCCATAAAGGACAGCTGCATCCTGCCAGCAACCGGACTGACCATAAATATCAAAACCAGGGATAAATCCACGGATCAATCCACGCTCACCAAATTTAACCGCCTCAGTATTAACCTTTTCCACATCACACAACGGCATGGTTCCGTACTTGGCCAGGATGTCTATGTCACCTTTCTGTTCAATCAAACGTTTAGAAACCCAGGTTGTGTAATTATTACTTTGCAGGATCATGGAAAGGGTTTTTTGAGGTGTTTCGATATTGTACAGGATGGTCTTATAATCGGGATCGGAGACAATTTCCGGTCTAATTCGCCAATTATCGGAACAGATACGTTGAGGTTCCAGAAAACCAAATTCTTTCTGGGTAGGATCATAATATTCGCTATTCTCCTGGTTGGGTCGCTGGGCAACCACCCAATTGATAGGATCCAATCCAAAGTGATCGAAGAATTTTTGGTATGGGATCCCATCCATGTATTTTTCCAGAAAATAAGGCATCACATGGTGGGTTGTTGCGGGTAATCGGTCCGCCTTTCGCCTTTCCAAAGCGGCGATAAACCTTTTTTTTGCTGTCCACTCTTCTTCCATCTAGTAAACCTGTATAGAACGATTTATTCGTAAACCGGAAGTCGGTTTATATTCGGATCGGTAAAAATGTCCATCTCATCGCTGCTGGTAGAAGAAAATTCCGAGACAATCGCCCCATTATCCCCGGCTTGGAACCAGTGCTTGGTGTTGGGAGGCAAAGTAAACTGATCACCCGGTTTTAGAATGATTTCCTTCCAAACCTGGAAATAATCTTTATATTTCCTAGGAATTACCGCTTTTGGATCTTTGGTTGGCTCGCCATCCAGATAGAGGTATACCTCACCCCAACGACACCGAAAGGTTTCCTGTTTTCCGATGTTCTGATGACTTAATGGCGGATGCCGGTGTTCCGGACAGGTTTGCCGGGGAAACAGTACTAGTTCCTTGGCGCAATAACGGTCATTATTTTCATACACCACCAGCTGTAAGCCCATATTGTTTATGTCGTCCAGTCCAAAATCAGCGATCTCGATATTTGCCCTTTCTTCGGGAGAGATTACGATATTCGCTTCCCGGAGCATCTGATATGTTTTTTCCCTTAATTCCTTCGCCTCTGATAATTTCACTAATATCTCCCTTTATTTTATCTTTATAAGACTTGTAAGAATGGATCAATATCCCCACTACCCTGCCGGAGTCGGCGGCTTGCTTCGCTATAGACTTTTTTTAAATTCTGATAAGCTCCTGCATTTACTGGTTTTTTTCGGCGACCTTTATCCAGAATGACAAATCCGTCAACCAGCTCATCTAGTCTGTCCTGATTGTTGTTTTCCTTAAAGTAAACCCAGGCTGCGTGTAAGGCGGCTCCCAGAGCTGCTCCTTCGCCTTTAACCGGTACAGTTTCGCAATCAAAAATATCGGCAATCGTTTGACACCAGCTGTCAGAATTACTCAACCCACCGGTCAATCTGATCTCACGTGAATTCACCGGCAGGCGCCGATAACCATCAAATAAATTCAGAATGTGACCTTCCAGAACTGCCCGGCACATGGTCTGAAGTTGAAAATCCTCCAGACCAAATCCCCAGAAAATTGGTTTGGCTTTCGGCAGGTCCGGTGTTCGTTCCCCGACAAACCAGGGGAAGATGAATTTACCGTCGTTCCCCGGCGAGGTCTTTTTGAGCAACTGATCAAATTTATCATGATCCAATTTATGGATTCGCAATAAATCGTTATAACCATTGGCCATATTTGAGACACAAAGCAGTGGCATGAATTTACCGGTACTATCACAAAACAGGGCGATTTCTCCCAAGGGATCTACATAGGGTTCATCCAGAATGATATAAGCGGTACCGCTGGTTCCCAGACTAATTGTAACAATTCCCGGACGAACATTACCGGTCCCGATGGCCCCGTACATATTATCACCACTACCTGCATCGATTCGACAGGTGGATGAAAAACCATATCGTTGGACCAGATTTCCGGAAATTGGACCGATACTCAGATCAGATTTTCGTACTGGTGGCAGTTTTGTGGTAAAATCCGGGGCTATGGCCGAGCAGACTTTTTCCGACCACTGGTGGGATCCGGGAAAGGAAAGGGCCATTCCGGACACATCCCCCGGTTCCATGCGGGCAATCCCGCCGGTAAGGAACCAGTTCAGGTAGTTATGGACCAGGAAAAATATTTTAGTCTTTGCCGCTGCCTCCGGTTCATGGTGATAAAAATTTAGTATTTTACTGGCGGTATATCCCGGTCGTTGACTGTTAGCAATTTTCTTGATCATCGCTTGTTTGCCACCAACGGCTTCAGTCAGAATCTCACATTCCTCTTTGGTGGAAACATCATTCCATAATTTGCTGGTCTTGCGGGTAAGATTACCCTGCGAGTCCATACAAACCAGACCGTGCTGCTGCCCGGAGACAGAAATTGCTTTGATTAAATTCAGCGGAAATTTAATATTTATTAATCGGTCAAATAGTAATTCCAGTGCCCGGATCCACATTCGGGGATCGGCCTCAGACACACCGGGCTCCCGGGAAGGAATAGCGCCGTCCTTCGTACCAAACTCTGGCAAATCCCGGTCGTAGTTTACCGAATCCTGAAAGACAATCGTTCCCTCATCGGAATCGATACAAATAATTTTACAACTTTGGGTGGAAGAATCGATGCCCAGAAAGAGATTTTCCATTGGTGAAGGACTCTCTTTTAACTAATATAAAATGTTAGCGGTAACAGAAAAAATCAAGCATTATTTTCGAATATTACGCATTCAAAGATCTATGTTTGGGAGGTCTCGATATACTTATTTAGGTCCGTTCGGGTTACCGGTTGTATCCCGGCCCGGTAAAATTGCAGGGTACCGGCTACAATAGAAATCTCAGCAGATTCAGTCAGGCTTCGGTCTTCGGATAGACAGGCTGCCAAAATAGCGGTCACTTGGTCGCCACACCCGGTCTCATCATGAATTCTGCTTTTTGCAATCTGGGGAATCTGAATCATCAGGTTAATATGATTATTAAAAAGATATCCGCCTTTATCTCCATGGGTGATAAAAACATTTTGTACACCTTTGGAGAGTATTTTTTGAGCCGACCGCCGGGCAGATTCAAAATCCTTGATCCGGATACCGGTAATAATTTCCGCCTCATACTCATTAGGTTTAATTAAAAAGATATTCTCATTCAGCAAATCATCGATTGGCTTTTCAATACCACCAGGATCCAGGATAATCCGGATATGGTTTTCATGAGCTTTCCTGATGGCAGACTTGGCCGTCGCTAGCGGGATTTCCAAGGCCAGGATCATCACCTTTTTCCGGCTTGGATTTCGAAATAATATTGAAGCGTTCTCAATATCCTCCGGGCTGAAATCCAGGTTTACCCCCGGTAAAACATAAATTTGATTTCGCCCGCTTTTGGCCACTGGAATCAGGGCAATCCCCGGAAAAATATTTCCATTTTCACTAAATTCGGTTACTTTGACAAAACTGATATCAACACCAACATTTTTAAGGGAGGCAATTGGCACTTCCCAAAGTCCGAAGGGATCGCGGCTGCTCCGTCCAATCATCGCCACTTGACCTTTTCCCAAGTAAGTGGCAGCCATCTGGGCCATATTCCGTGCCTTACCTCCAGGTCCAATTTTTAATTCTCCACCCAGGGTCAACTCCCCCGGTCCCAGAATTCTCTCCACCCCTAACCCAACTATATCAGTATTTAAACCACCCGGAACGATAATCTGAAAATCCTGCATAGTTAAACCGATCCTTCATTCAATTCAGTTCACAAATAATTTATAAAACCTAAATACCAAGTAAATAGAAAGAAAATATTTCATAATAAACAGACAAATGTTAAGACAGATCAGACTTTCGGATTTAATATTGATTTTATGACTGTTTACTTATATATTTTATGGTAATAAGTTCTTATAAAACTGTAATTTGAGTATTTTTGAAAATTCACAGATTCTTATCAAAATCTTTCCGTAGTTTCTCGAGAAAATATTGTGTTACCAGTGCGTAAAGTTCATCCCATTTAAATGAAGCGGAGAATCAATATGAAAATTAAACTGCTCATCCTGATCGTTGGAATTTTTACCGCAATGAATATTATTTCATGCGGTCAGAAGTCTCAAAACAAAAAATATATTATTGGATTTTCTCAATGCAACAGCGCTGAACCCTGGCGGGAAGCGATGAATAAAAAAATGCAGGAAGCGGCAGATCAGCATCCTGAAATTGAATTGATTATAGCAGACGCCCAGCAGGATAATTCCAAACAGGTCGCTGATGTAGAAAATTTTATTGTTAAAGAAATCGATTTATTGATCATTTCCCCCAATGAAGCACAGCCCCTGACGGCGGTTGTTGAAAAAGCTTTTACTAAAGGTATTCCGGTTATTGTACTGGACCGTAAAATCCTTTCGGACTCATATACCTGTTTTATCGGTGCAGATAACCGAGTTATCGGAGAAGCCGCCGGAAAATACGCAGCAAAATTACTTGGCGGAAAAGGAAGTGTGATAGAGATTTGGGGACTCAAAGGGTCCACCCCGGCAATCGAACGTCATGAGGGTTTTATTAAAGGCATTGCTGAATATCCGGATATTAAAATTATCTATGAACAGGATGGCGCTTGGCTGCGGCGCAAAGGACGAGAAATTATGGAAAATGCCCTGCAAAGGTTCGAAAAAATAAATCTGGTTTATGGTCACAACGATCCGATGGCCATGGGTGCTTATATTGCCGCAAAGAATGCCAATCGGGATCAGGGGATATTCTTCATCGGCATCGATGGATTACCTGGTCCGGAAGGCGGAGCACAGGCCGTTCTCAACGGGGAACTAAGCGCAACCTTCCTCTACCCAACCGGGGGCGGTGAAGCCATCAAGACGGCCTTGAAAATTCTTAACGGAGAATCGGTAGATAAAAATATAACCCTGCAAACCGCGACAATTGATTCCAGTAACGCACAGGAATTCATTTAGGAAATACAATGAAATCATATTATTCTATTGGTCTGGATTTCGGAACCAATTCCGTCCGGGCATTACTGCTCGATCTGATCAGTGGTGAGGAAATTGTCAGTGAAACCGAGAATTATCAGAGCGGTGAATTGGGCGTCCTACTGGATAACAAAAATCCCCATCTGGCGCGGCAGTATCCTGGTGATTATTCGGTTTCATTTGCAAAGGTCTTCACCCGGATCCTCAAAAAAGCCAGAAGCGTTGGCATTCGTTTGGATGATATAAAAGGGATTGGTTCAGATGGTACCGGTTCCAGTCCCCTACCGGTAGATGAAACAGCTACCCCGCTGGCATTCCGGGATGAATTCAAAGATAATTTGAACGCCCAGACCTGGCTGTGGAAGGATCATACCTCCGCTGCAGAAGCCGCCGAAATTACTGACCTGGCGCGCAAAATGCGTCCGGCCTACCTAAAAAAATGCGGGGGTGCCTACTCTTCGGAATGGTTTTTTTCTAAAATTTTCCATTGCCTAAAGGTCGACCCCAAAGTTTTCAAAACTGCGTACTCCTGGCTCGAGCTGTCCGATTACATCCCGGCCCTGATCTGTGGGAATAATGATGTTCGAAAGGTTAAAAGAAATATCTGCGCCGCCGGACATAAGGCGATGTTTCACCCAGATTGGGGCGGACTTCCTGATACGGAATTCCTCCACCACTTGTCACCAGATTTTGCCGATTTAAGAAATCGGCTCTATTCCCAGGCTGTTACCAGCGACCAGATTGCAGGTGTTTTGAGCAGAGAGTGGTGCCAGAAATTTGAATTGCCAAAAGCAATTCCGGTTGCAGTGGGTGCACTGGATGCCCATCTGGGTGCGGTTGGTTCCGGTGTGGGAAAAGGCATATTTGTAAAAATAATCGGCACTTCCACCTGCGACATCATGGTCCAACCGGACGATGGAACAGAATTGGATATTCCCGGCGTGGCCGGCATCGTGCCCGGTTCAGTACTGCCGGGATATATCGGTATCGAGGCCGGTCAATCCGCGGTGGGGGATATTTTTAACTGGTTCGTTTCCCGGGTTAGAAATGAGGATGAGAAACATCATCTGGTATTGACAAAGCAGGCAGAAAAATTAAAGGCCGGTGAGAGTGGTTTATTGGCCCTTGACTGGAACAACGGTAACCGGAATATCCTGACCGATCCTCGCCTGACTGGTTTGCTGGTCGGACAAACTCTGCACACCACTGATTATGAAATATACCGGGCTTTGATCGAAGCAACCGCCTTTGGTGCCAGGCGAATTATCGAACAAATGGAAACACATGGGGTGAAAATCGATAAGGTGATCAATTGTGGCGGAATTGCCGAAAAAAATCCCCTGGTCATGCAAATTTACGCAGATGTCTTGCAACGACCAATGCAAGTCGCAAAAAGTGCCCAGACTGTGGCTCTCGGGGCGGCCATTTATGGTGGATTTGCTGCCCTGAAGGGAAATAAGGGATTTGAAAATATCGAAGCAGTGCAGAGCCGCGTCTGCCGGGTAAAGGAAAAAGTTTATAATCCCAGGGAGAGGGAAGTAAAAACATACCAGCGACTTTACCAGGTCTACAAAAAATTACACGATGGATTCGGGATAAAAAATACTTCCCTGGAAATGTATCCGATCATGAAAGAACTCCTGGAAATAAAACGATCCGTCTCACCATAAAGATCATATCGTATTCTTATACTTTAATTTTATGGGTTTCCTTTAAATTAAAACGTCTGGATTATCATGAAATCAAACTATCCTAAACTAACAATTCGAACTTTTCACATCCTGCAAATTTTTATCCTTCTGCTAATTTTTGATATTTCAAATCTCCTGGCTTATCAAAGACCACATTCCATCTCCCTGGTCGGTAGCTGGGAGTTTCTTGCTACAGATCCGGTGGTGGATATTTTATCCTCCAGGAGCGGTTCTTTTGATCCACCCCAATATCACCCGGATTATCCGGAAATCATTCCGAATGAAATGCAGAAAAATCCCCTGAATTATCTTGATCCTGAGAGTAACTGGAGGAAAATCGAAGTTCCATCAGCCTGGGAGCTAGTGGCCGGTATTGAATACAATGGAGCCGGCTGGTTCCGAAAAGATTTTGCCATACCTTCGGATTGGCAGAAAACAGGGAACCGTATCTGGTTGGAATTTGATGCAGTGGCCACGGTTGCAGGCGTGTGGGTAAATCAGATATGGGTGGGCGGTCATGCCGGGGATTATGCCCGCTGGACCCTGGAAATAACTGATGCACTGAAACCTGGAAATAACCAATTGTTGGTTTATGTGGATGAACTGCCCGGACATATCACCCAGGGTTTTCTGAGTGTGGTTGCTCCCCATCATGGGGGCATCTGGCAGGATGTCCGGTTGTATGCGACTGGGCAGGTTACCATTCAGCCGGATGGGATAAATATTAAAACGGATCTTGAGACTGGTCAGGTAGAAGTTCGCCTGGAATTTTTTGGTCAATGGGATTCCAGTAAAGTTAAACCTTTAATCAAAATAAAAATATTCAATAATGGATCCCAGATCTTTAAAACAGATAAATATCAAATTAAAGACAATACAATTATTGTCCAGGCGAATTTAGATAACTTTCGCAAGTGGTCACCTGAATCCCCCAATCTGTATGAAGCGACTGTGCAGTTCATCTCCCAAGAAGATGAACAGATAATTGACCAAGTATCACAAAGATTTGCATTTCGCAGCATTAAAATTGCCGGCAGTAACGCTTTTCTAAATGACCAAAAACTTAATATCCGCAGTGTGCTCAATTGGGGGAATTATCCCAGAATTGTGTCACCCGCGCCACCCCCTGAAATAGTTATTGAGGAATTCAAATATTATAAAAGCCTAGGTTTTAATGCCGAAACTATTTGTCTGATGATCATGCCCGATTATTTTTATGACATTGCAGACAGCATGGGGATGCTGATCTGGGAGGAATATCCTACCTGGCATAATGTATTTTCACAGGAGGAGCTCTCTACTTATCGCCGATTATTTCCGGCATTTTTTAAACGGGACCGAAATCATCCCTCGATCATCTTGCGCTCAATCTCGGTAGAAGCAGGGGTAAAAGACCAGGAAGTGATGAAAGAGCTGGTGCACCTGGCAAGAAATCTGACCGATACCCCGGTCCAGGATAACAGCTCCTGGTTCTGGTTGAGCAACCTAGCCATATCCGATTGGTATGGTGAAGATAACTACTGGAATAACAATCGCTGGGCAAAGCATATGCTTATCGATCTTCCGGAACAATTGGATTCACTTCCGGAGAAGCCATACATCATTGGCGAAAGCATGGCCGGGAGCGTCTGGCCGGATGTGGATAAACTTGAGCAAGTTTCTCCTAATAAGCCTTTACCAAACGGATTGGTGGGTTCGGATGAGCCCCTAAACGGACAAACCCGACCTTACTGGTTTCCGAGTTGCTATGACTCCTG
>CAYVKM010000003.1:98496-100333 GCA_964452045.1 uncultured Calditrichaceae bacterium | reverse complement strand
AACAGAAATTAGCCTCAGTAACATACAATCTTCCCGAACCAAGGCATTAAGAAAAACCCAGGCGGTTATTCAGCGATTAAAAAGTTCGGAAAAAAATATCGATTTTTATCGGAAGCAAATCTATAAATATGAAGTAGAGATCCATAAAAAATTTGCTATCCCTTTTGCCAGTATCGTATTTATTCTCATTGGCGCCCCACTTGGTATTAAAGCAAAGAAAGGGAGCCTGGGTGTTGGTGTTACCTTCAGTATCGGATTTTTCCTGCTCTATTGGGTCTTCCTGATTGGTGGAGAAGAATTAGCAGATCGACAACTCATTTCCCCATTCCTAGCCATGTGGATGGCAAACATCATTGTCGGTTCATTTGGTGTCTATTTAACCTATAGGGTGGTTAAAGAGACAACCTTTATCAGATGGGAAAAATTACCAAAATTTTTACAATCCTTTTTCAGAGGGGACGAACATCATAAATGATGAAAATACTGGATCGTTACCTAATTAGAAAATTTCTAATCATTCTTTTCTTCAATATTCTGGCATTCATTGTCATATTTGTGGTCATCGATCTTATTGAAAATCTGGACAAATTCCTCTCCTTTGATGCCGGTTTTGGACAGGTGTTTCTTTATTATATTTATTATATTCCCTACATCATTGTCCTTACCTTGCCCGTTTCGATGTTATTGAGCAGTCTCTTTGCGCTCGGGTCGATGGCGCAATACAATGAGATCATCGCTATGAAATCATCGAGTCTAAGTCTTTACCGGATTCTGATGCCCCTTTTTATTATCGCTTTTCTAATTAGCCTGCTCATTGGAGTTGCCGGGGAGACAGTCGTCCCGGAAGCCAACCGGGCGAGACTGGGTATTTACCGCTATGATATTAAAAAAGAATCCAAACAGATCATGACTTCCCGTAGCCAACTGGCAATCCAGGATGGAGCCAACCGGCAAATCTACATCCAGATGTATGAAACCAAAAAGCAGAGAGCCTATAAGGTGAATATTATCCAAACTGAAGATAATAAAATTGCCTTAAGACTTGATGCCCGTTATATGCAATGGGATAGCGATAAAAATATCTGGAATTTAATTGATGTCACCAGAAGAGTTTTAACCGATACCTCAGAAATCGTGTCCAAGTATGATACAATCAAGTATGCCGTCAGTAATATAACACCGGAGGATCTGCTGGAACTGGAAATTCAGCCGGAAGAGATGAATTACGCAGAACTCAATCACTTTGTGGATAAGATGATTGCCCTGGGGGGGGACTCCAAAAAATGGCTGGTAGATCTGTACATGAAAATATCCTATCCGTTAGCCAACTTTATTATTGTGCTTTTTGGAGCGCCGCTGGCCGCAAGAAAAAGAAGAAGCGGCCCGGCACTTGGATTTGCCATTGCTCTACTGATCAGTTTTATCTATTTCTTATTTTTACGTACCGGTCAGGTTCTGGGACATAAGGGAGATCTGCAGCCCTGGCTCGCTGCCTGGATTGGTAATATTGTCTTTGGGGTTGGGGCAATTATAGTGATGTTTAGAGTACGGAAATAATGGTTAAATCCTCCCTCATATAAACTTAAATATTAGAAAAATTTGCATTTTATCTGATCACCGCAATCTTACCGGATTTTATTTTCTTATCACCCGGTCCAAAAATAACATAAATATAAAGACCACTGGCTAATTCTTTTCCATTATCATTAATAACATTCCATCCCCAGCGTCTGGTTGGAATTCCACGGAAATTATGAGAATAGACTTCATTGGTGGCGACATCAAATATGACTATCTTTTCCGCATTACTGGGAATATTATCAAAAAACACCTGGTC